>NZ_JBHWEB010000006.1:0-164726 GCF_042734395.1 Amycolatopsis sp. NPDC059657
AAATCGCGCGGGGGCTGGGGGGGGACCACCCCCCCCCCCCCACGCTCACGAGTCCTATCAGGCGTTGGTCATCTTGCGGAGGACGTACTGCAGGATGCCGCCGTTGCGGTAGTAGTCCGCCTCGCCCGGGGTGTCGATGCGGACATCGGCGTCGAACTCCACCTTGGTGCCGTCGGCGCGAGTCGCGGTCACGTGCACCGTGCGCGGGGTGGAACCCTCGTTGAGCGCGGTGATGCCCGAGATGTCGAACGTCTCGGTGCCGTCGAGACCGAGCGACGAGGCCGACTCGCCCGCCGGGAACTGCAGCGGGATGACGCCCATGCCGATCAGGTTCGAGCGGTGGATGCGCTCGAACGACTCGGTGATGACCGCGCGGACGCCGAGCAGCGAGGTGCCCTTCGCCGCCCAGTCACGCGACGAACCCGAGCCGTATTCCTTGCCGCCCAAGACAACGAGCGGGGTGCCGGCGGCGGCGTAGTTCTGCGCGGCGTCGTAGATGAACGCCTGCGGGGCGCCCTCGACGGTGAAGTCGCGGGTGTAGCCGCCCTGCACGTCGTCGAGGAGCTGGTTGCGCAGCCGGATGTTCGCGAAGGTGCCGCGGATCATGACTTCGTGGTTACCGCGGCGCGAGCCGTAGGAGTTGAAGTCCTTCTTCTCCACACCGTGCTCGGTGAGGTACTGCGCGGCCGGGGTGCCCGGCTTGATCGCGCCGGCGGGGGAGATGTGGTCGGTGGTGACCGAGTCGCCCAGCTTGGCCAGCACGCGCGCGCCGGAGATGTCGGTGACCGGCGACGGCTCCGCCTTCATGCCGTCGAAGTACGGCGGCTTCCGGACGTAGGTGGACTCGGTGTCCCACTCGAAGGTCTTGCCCTCGGGCGTGGGCAGCGACTTCCAGCGCTCGCCACCGTCGAAGACGTCGGCGTAGTCCTTGGTGAACATCTCCTGGGTGATCGCGTAGTCGATCGTGTCCTGGATTTCCTGCGCCGACGGCCAGATGTCCTTGAGGAACACGTCGTTGCCGTCGGTGTCCTGGCCCAGCGGCTGGTTCTCGAAGTCGAAGTCCATCGTGCCCGCGAGCGCGTAGGCGATGACCAGCGGCGGCGACGCGAGGTAGTTCATCTTCACGTCGGGGTTGATGCGACCCTCGAAGTTACGGTTGCCCGAGAGCACCGAAACGGCGGTGAGGTCGTTCTCCTGGATGGCCGCGGAGATCTCGTCCGAGAGCGGGCCGGAGTTGCCGATACACGTGGTGCAGCCGTAGCCGACCAGGTGATAGCCCAGCTTCTCCAGGTACGGCCACAGGTTGGCCTTGGTGTAGTAGTCGGTGACGACCTGCGAACCCGGAGCCATCGAGGTCTTGACCCACGGCTTGACCGACAGGCCCTTGTCGACGGCGTTGCGCGCGAGCAGCGCGGCGCCGAGCATGACCGACGGGTTCGAGGTGTTGGTGCAGGAGGTGATCGAGGCGATCACCACGGCGCCGTGGTCGAGGACGAACTCGCCGCGGTCGCTGGTGCTGACCTTGACCGGCTTGCTCGGGCGGCCGGTGTGGCCGTTGGCCGCGGACTGCAGGTCGACCGCGTCCTCGTCCTTGAACGACAGCGAAGCCGGGTCGCTCGCGGGGAAGCTCTCCTCGACGGCCTCGTCCACGTTGGTGTGCGGGGCGGGCTGCTCGTCGCCGACGTAGTCGTGGATCGACTTGCGGAACGAGGACTTCGCGTCGGTGAGCTCGATGCGGTCCTGCGGGCGCTTCGGGCCGGCGATCGACGGGACGACCGTCGACAGATCCAGCTCGATGTACTCGGAGAACTCGGGCTCGTGCGACGGGTCGTGCCAGAGGCCCTGCTCCTTGGCGTACGCCTCGACCAGCGCGACCTGCTCGGGGGAGCGGCCGGTGAGCTTCAGGTAGCGGACGGTCTCCTCGTCGATCGGGAAGATCGCCGCGGTGGAGCCGAATTCCGGGCTCATGTTGCCGATGGTGGCGCGGTTGGCCAGCGGCACCGCGCCGACGCTCTCGCCGTAGAACTCGACGAACTTCGACACCACACCGTGCTTGCGGAGCATCTCGGTGATGGTCAGCACGACGTCCGTGGCGGTGACGCCGGTGGGGATCTCGCCGGTCAGCTTGAAGCCGACGACGCGCGGGATGAGCATGGAGACCGGCTGGCCGAGCATCGCGGCCTCGGCCTCGATGCCGCCGACGCCCCAGCCCAGCACGCCCAGGCCGTTGACCATGGTGGTGTGCGAGTCGGTGCCGACGCAGGAGTCGGGGTACGCCTGGCCGTTGCGGGCCATGACCGTGCGCGCGAGGTGCTCGATGTTGACCTGGTGCACGATGCCGGTGCCCGGCGGGACGACCTTGAACTCGTCGAAGGCGCCCTGGCCCCAGCGCAGGAACTGATAGCGCTCGCGGTTGCGCTCGTACTCGATCTCGACGTTGCGCTCGAACGCGTCGGCGCGGCCGAACACGTCGATGATCACCGAGTGGTCGATGACCAGCTCGGCGGGCGCCAGCGGGTTGACCTTGTCGGGGTCGCCGCCGAGGTCGGTGACGGCCTCGCGCATGGTGGCCAGGTCGACGACGCAGGGGACACCGGTGAAGTCCTGCATGATCACCCGCGCGGGGGTGAACTGGATCTCGATCGACGGATCGGCCTTGGGGTCCCAGTTGCCGAGCGCGCGGATGTGGTCGGCGGTGATGTTCGCGCCGTCCTCGGTACGCAGCAGGTTCTCGAGCAGGATCTTGAGACTGTAGGGAAGGCGCTGGGCGCCCTCGACCTTGTTCAGCCGGAACACCTCGTACGAGGCGTCACCGACCTTCAGCGTGTCTCGAGCGCCGAAGCTGTCCTTGCTGGCGGGTGCAGTCACGTCTAACTCCAGTGGTGGCCAGGCGATGGCCGAGGTCAGTTCGGTTATCTGGTTTACGTAAGCCGTTTTTGTTCAGTGCGGTCCGTCGGGTCGGCCGCGATCGAGTCTTGCGCACCCCCACCGTAGGTCCGGATGCGGGATGGCACACCTCGTCACGTCCCAAACAGTACGCCTGTACTTTTTAGAGTTCAAGTGTCCCCCTGATGGGGGTATTGATGCTCACGGTGCGCGAGTTTCGTCTGTTACGGCTGGTATTGATGGGACGTTCGTGGCACAGTCTGCTCCGAAAGTCTCAACGGGAGGTGGAGGGTTGTTGTCGCGAAGAGGGCATGACCAGCGAGGACGGGCACTGGCGGGCATTTGCCTGGGTGTCGTCCTGTCACTGGGCGCGCCTGGGCTCGCGATGGCCGTCCCGCCTCCGCCGCCCAATCCGAGTGACTCGGAAATCAACTCCAGCAAGGCCGAGGCCAACGCCAAGGCCGGTGAAGTGGGCAAGCTCACCAACCAGCTGGCGCAGGCGGAGCAGCGGCTCGCGGCGTTGCAGGACGACGTCGAGCTCAAGATGGAGCAGGCGAACAAGGCGCTTGTCGACATGCAGTTCGCGCAGGACGAGGCGGACCAGGCCGACCGCGAGGCGCAGGCCGCGCGCAAGGAGTCCGACGCGGCCGCCGCCGAGATCGAGCGGGTGCGCCTCGACGTCGACAAGTTCATCGCCAGCAGCTATCAGCAGGGCAGCACCGTCGGGTCGATCTCGGCCTACATCGGCTCGGACAGCCCGAAGGACCTGCTCGCGCGCTCGTCGCTGCTGAACTCCGTCAGCGGCGGCCAGCTCAAGGCGCTCGACGAGATGCGCCGCGCGCAGACGGAGAAGGGCAACAAGGACTCCGCCGCGCGCAAGGCGCTGGAGATCGCGCAGGCCAAGCAGGACGCCGCCGCGCGCGCCAAGCACAACGCCGACTCCGCGAAGGCCAACGCCGAGCACGCGCAGAACATCCAGGAGAACCAGAACTCCGCGCTCGAAGCCGACAAGGCGAGCGTCGAGCAGAAGCTGTTCGAAGCGCAGTCCAAGGTCACCGGCCTGCAGGGGCAGCGTCAGCGTTACCAGGACTGGCTCGCGCAGAAGCAGCGCGAGGACGAAGAGCGCGCCAAGCAGGCCGCGCTCGCGGCGAACAAGGGCAACGGCGGAGGTGGCGCCGCGCCGCCGCCGCGCGGTGGCTCGGTCCCGCCGGCTTCCGGCAACGTCGAAGCCGTCATCGCGCGGGCGATGTCGCAGCTCGGCCGCCCGTACGCGTGGGGCGGCGGCAACGCCAGCGGCCCGACGCGCGGTATCCGTGACGGCGGCGTCGCCGACCGGTTCGGCGACTACAACAAGATCGGCTTCGACTGCTCGGGGCTGATGATCTTCGCGTTCGCGGGTGTCCGGTCGCTGCCGCACTACAGCGGCTACCAGTACACGTCCGGGCGCCAGGTCCCGCTTTCGCAGATGCGCCGCGGCGACATGCTCTTCTGGGGCGGGGGTGGCGGCATCCACCACGTGGCGCTCTATCTCGGCGGCGGGCAGATGGTCGAAGCGCCGCAGTCCGGCTCGTACGTCAAGGTCTCGGCCGTGCGCTACGGCGGGATCATGCCGTACGCGACCCGCCTGATCGGGTGACGACGGCGGGGATCGTCCTCGCGGGCGGCGGCGCGCGCCGCCTGTCCGGAGTGGACAAACCGCAGCTGGTGGTCGGCGGGAAGGCGTTGCTGCGCCGGGCCGTCGACGCGCTGGCCGGTGTTTCGCCGATCGTCGTGGTCGGTCCCGAGCGCGAGGGCTATCCCGAGGTCGTGTGGACGGTCGAGGCCGAACGCGGCGCCGGTCCGGTCGCGGCCTTGGCGGCAGGGTTGGCGTGTGTGCCGGACGCGGAGTTCGTGGTCGTGCTCGCCGGTGACCTCGCCGCGGTCACGACGTCCACTGTGGACAGACTGCGTGCGGCGATCGGAGCGGACGACGGAGCCGTGCTCGTCGACGCCGACGGCCGCCTGCAATGGCTGATCGGGGTGTGGCGGACCGCCGCCGTGCGGTCCGCTTTGCCCGAATTGACCGGGGGTGCTTCGCTGCGCGCCGTCTTCGGCGGGCTGCGGATGGTCGGTGTGGCCGCCGAACCGGGGGAAAGTGCGGACATCGACACGCCCGAGGACCTGGACGGCTTCGCACAGTAAGCCCCTTCACAGCCGTCATACCGGGGATCCGGTTGGCTTGACTGGCGCACCTTCCTGCTCTCGACCAGGTACGGTCGCACCGCAATCGGCCAAAGATCTTTTCGCAGGAGGCACGAGTGACCGAGCCCGGCTACGCCGAGGGGGCCCAGCAGCCCGGCACACCGGCGCGGGACGCCCAGTTGCTGGAGCGGACGGTGTTCGAGGTCAAGCGGATCATCGTCGGCCAGGACCGGCTGGTCGAGCGCATGCTCGTCGGGCTGCTCGCCAAGGGGCACCTGCTGCTGGAGGGTGTGCCCGGTGTGGCGAAGACCCTCGCGGTGGAGACCTTCGCGCGTGTGGTCGGCGGCTCGTTCTCGCGCGTCCAGTTCACCCCCGACCTGGTGCCAGCCGACATCCTCGGCACCCGGATCTACCGCCAGGGCGCCGAAAAGTTCGACGTCGAACTCGGCCCGGTGGTGGCGAACTTCGTGCTCGCCGACGAGATCAACCGCGCGCCCGCCAAGGTGCAGTCGGCGATGCTCGAGGTGATGGCGGAGCGGCACGTGTCCATCGGCGGCAAGACCTTCCCGATGCCCGACCCGTTCCTGGTGCTCGCCACGCAGAACCCGATCGAGAACGAGGGCGTCTACCCGCTCCCGGAAGCGCAGCGCGACCGGTTCCTCTTCAAGATCCTCGTCGAGTACCCGACGGCCGAAGAAGAGCGCGAGATCGTCTACCGGATGGGTGTGACGCCGCCGCAGCCGCACGAGGTGCTGAGCCCCGGCGAGCTGGTCCGGCTGCAGAACGTGGCGTCGCAGGTGTTCGTGCACCACGCGCTCGTCGACTACGTCGTCCGGCTGGTGCTGACCACGCGCACCCCGGCCGAGCACGGCCTGACCGACGTCGCGGGCTGGGTTTCGTACGGCGCTTCGCCGCGTGCGAGCCTCGGCATCATCGCGGCTTCGCGCGCGCTCGCGCTGGTGCGCGGGCGTGACTACGTGCTGCCGCAGGACGTCGTCGACGTCGTGCCCGACGTGCTGCGTCACCGGCTCGTGCTGTCCTACGACGCGCTCGCCGACGGGGTGCCGATCGACCACATCATCACGCGCGTGCTGCAGACGGTGCCGCTGCCGCAGGTCTCCGCCAGGCCGCAGGGCGGACCTGGAAGCCAGCCGGTCCCGGCTGGAGTGCCGGGCCGCTAGTGAAGACTGAGAAGGGCCGTCCGTCGTGGGCACCCCCGGTGCTGCGGGGGGAGCGGCTGGAAGCCGGGCTCAAGACACTCGAACTAGAGGTGCGCCGCAGGCTCGACGGGCTGCTGCAGGGCAACCACCTCGGCCTGGTGCCGGGGCCGGGGTCCGAGCCGGGCGAGGCGCGGCCGTACCAGCCCGGCGACGACGTGCGCCGGATGGACTGGGCGGTCACCGCGCGCACCACGACGCCGCACATCCGCGAGACGGTCGCCGACCGTGAGCTGGAGACCTGGGTGGTCGCCGACCTCTCGGCGAGCCTGGACTTCGGCACCGCGCTGTGCGAGAAGCGCGACCTGGTCGTCTGCGCGATGGCCGCCGTCGCGCATCTGACCGGTGGTGGTGGGAACCGGCTCGGCGCGTTGATCACCAACGGCTCCGACGTCACCCGTGTCCCCGCGCGCGGCGGCCTGCCGCACGCGCGTGGCCTGGTCCGGCGCGTCGCCGACACGCCGCGCGCGCCGGAAGGGGTGCGCGGTGATCTGGCTTCCGCGATCGAGCAGCTGCGTCGGCCACCGCGCCGTCGCGGGCTCGCCGTGGTGATTTCGGACTTCCTCGGCGGGACGGAATGGCAGCGGCCGTTGCGCGCGCTTTCGGCGAGGCATGAGCTGATCGGCATCGAGATCGTCGACCCGCGTGACGTCGACCTGCCGGAGGTCGGCACGGTCGTGCTGGCCGACCCGGAGAGCGGGCGTCAGCGCGAGGTGCACGCGACCCCGTTGCTGCGTAAGGAATTCGGCGCGGCAGCGCATGCGCACCGGCAGGAGGTCGCTGCGGCGCTGCGGCGGGCCGGCGCGGCGCATCTGACGTTGCGCACCGACTCCGACTGGATCGCCGACATGGTCAGGTTCGTGGTGGCACGCAAGCGGCGCTGGTCAGGGGGTGTGGCATGAGCATCACCGGATTCGCGGCGCCGTGGTGGTTCCTGATGCTGCTCGCGGTCATCGCGGTGGCCGTCGGGTATGTCGTCTCGCAGCGCGTCCGTCGCAAGCGGACACTGCGCTTCGCCAACCTGGAGCTGCTGGAAAAGGTCGCGCCGCGCAGCCAGGGCTGGATCCGGCACGTGCCCGCGGTGCTGGTCGTGTTGTCGCTGCTGGTGCTGACCGTGGCGCTGGCCGGGCCGACCGCCGAGCAGAAGGTCCCGCGCAACCGCGCGACCGTGATGCTGGTCGTCGACGTCTCGCTCTCGATGGAGGCGACGGACGTCGCGCCCAACCGGCTCAAGGCGGCCCAGGACGCGGCGACGGACTTCGCCGAGAAGCTCACCCCTGGCGTCAACCTCGGCCTGATCTCCTTCGCGGGCACGGCGACGGTACTGGTCGCGCCGACGACGGACCGCCGAGGCGTCGTCAACGGCATCAAGAACTTGAAACTGGCCCAGTCGACGGCGACGGGCGAGGGCATCTTCGCGGCCCTGCAGTCGATCGAAAGCTTCTCGGCGGTCGTCGGCGGCGTCGACGGTCCGCCGCCGGCGCGCATCGTGCTGATGAGTGACGGCAAGCAGACCGTGCCCGAGGACCTGTACGCCCCGCGTGGCGCTTACACGGCTTCTCAAGCGGCGAAGCAGGCTCAGATCCCGATCTCGTCGATCTCGTTCGGCACCTCGCACGGCACGGTCGAGATCGAGGGCAAGACGGTCGGTGTCGAGGTCGACGACCAGTCGCTCAAGGAGGTCGCCAAGCTTTCCGGTGGCGAGTTCTACAAGGCGGCGACGGCCGAGGAGATCAAGCGTGTGTACGCGGACCTCGGCGAGCAGATCGGCTACGAGCTGAAGAACACGGACGCGAGCAGGCCGTGGGTCATCGTTGGCACGCTGCTGCTGATGATCGCGGCGGGCGGTGCGCTCTTCCTCGGCCAGCGCTTGCCTTAGTCGTGAGTGTTTTGACCGGTTAGAACCGGCTGTCCTGTTTCAGGACCTCACAGACAGATGTGTGTCAGGGCTTCCCGGACAGTTTCTGGCTGGTCAGTGGTTGATAGCGTACTGCTCTGTTGAGGGTGAGCTGGCGGGCGACCGTGTCGTTGATCATGATGGTGACGCGGTCGCCTTGCCAGTAGAGGTCGGCGGTGTGTCCGGCCCAGCGGCGGCCGATGACGATGGAGCAGCCGGTGAACGCGACGACGCCGGTGGCCGAGACGGGGCGTTGGGTCAGGCCGCTGGGGGCTTGGGTGCCGCCGGCGGGGCTGGTTTTGGTGCTGGCGTCGTAGCGCTGTTGTGGTGTCTGGCCGTCGAGGCTTTGGTGGCGCCGGTTGTTGTAGATCGTGCGGTAGTGGTCGAGAAGTTGTTGCAGTTCAACGAGATTCTCCGCCGCGGGGCGTGCGCGTAGCCACTTTTGCAGGGTCTGGTGGACGCGTTCGTTCTTGCCGCAGGTCTGCGGGTGGTAGGGGGTTGAGGCGATACTGGTGACGCCGCGTGCGGCGAGGTGTCGTTCGAGTTCGACCATCCGTCCGCGGTGTTTACCGGAGAACGCCAGCCCGTTGTCGGAGAGCACTTTCACGGGCAGGCCGTGGCCGTCGAACGCCTGTTGCAGCGCTGTCCAGGTGTCTGCGCCGTTCTCGCTGGCCGCGGCGTAGGTGCCGACGTCGAGGCGGGAGTGGTCGTCGAGGATCTGGATGATGCAGACCTTGGTGCCGTCGGCGAGGTAGTGCTCCATGCCGTCGATCTGCCAGCAGCCGTTGGGGTCGGCGAACTCGAACCGGCGCCGGGTGCGGGGTCTCTTGCGTGGCTCGGGTGTGATGTGGCCGTGCTCGCGCAGGATCCGGTAGACCGACGACGGTGAGGGCAGGGGCACTATCCCGGCGTCCTCGAGCCGCCAGCGGATGGAGATCGGCCCGTTGTCCAGGCCTTCGTCGGCCAGTTCTTTGCGGGCGCGCAGCACCGCCTCGGCCACCCGGGCCGGCAACGCGGCCGGGTGGTGTTTCGGGGCGGTGCTGCGCCGGGTGAACCCCGCCGCTCCCTCGGCCCGGAACCGGCTCACATAGTGATAGAACCGGTCACGGGACACGTCATGCTCGTCGCAGAACCGCGACACGTTGATCTTCTCGCCCGCCGCGACCCGCGCGACCATAGCGACGAACTCAGGATCCATCGAAAACCCTGCTCTGCCCATCGCCGCATGATCACCACAACACCCCTGGTCACCACACCGACAGGCCGGTCAGTGTCTGTGAGGTCCTGAAACATCAACTGTCCGGGAAGTCCTGAAATCAGACAACCGGTTCTCACCGGCCATACCACTCACGACCGCTTGTCAGAGCCTCATCGCGAAGCGAGGGTGCCCCCGAATGCGTACTACGCACCCAACGGCCCCCTCACTTCACACCCGCCGAAGGCTTGAATACGCCTCGCCGGGCGTAGTGGGAGAGGCCCTCACCGGCCAACCCAGAGCACGCCACCTTTGGCTTCCCGCCCAATAGAACCGCCCGGAACGCTCACGAGCCCTTGTTCGTGTGGGTAGTTCAGCAGTCATGGACCGGTGCACCCGTCGGCTAGAGTCCGGTCGGATCCAGAGGGAGGACGATGCTGCGCTCGGTTGTGCTCGCGCGGGCCTGGGCGCGGATCGACGGTGTCGAGGTGCTGTCGGCCCGGGATGGTGGGCCGCTGACCCGGACGGTCAAGAAGATCATCGATCCGCTGGTCGTGCGGACTTCGGTGCGCACCAGGCTGGGCAAGCCGCTGCTCGAGCCGGATGAGGCCGCCGAGCTGATCGAGCTGGTCGTCGCCGACGCCGAGCGGCTGCGGGCGACCGCGGCCTGGTTCACGCGGTTGAAGCGGCAGCGGCGGGCGTTGCGGATCACCGCCGGGGATGTTCAGGACGTTTGTTTCCCGCTGGCGTACGAGTTGGCGACCGGGTTCGGGATGCCGGGGGTGGACGCCGATCGGCTGGCCGCGGACGCGTTGCGTGACCTGCATGGTGAGGCGGGTGATGCCGCCGTCGACCGGCTCGCCGCCTATCTCGCGGATCAGCAGGTGGCCGCCGAACTGACCGCCGCGCTGCGGGAACGGTGGCTCGCGGTCGGCGAGCCCGCCGGGGATGTGACCGCCCTCGGGGCGTTCGTCGAGACGTTGACCGATGCGGCGTGGCGGAAGGTGGCGGAATCCGGGGCCGGGCATGCGCTCGGAGTTTCGCTGCGGCGGGCCGGTGGCCTTGACGAACTCAAGAGCGTGATTCAGGAGATCTGCGGGGTGGCCGCGCCGGAGCTGGGGTTGCAGCGGGGCGAGGTGACCGAAATGCCGCCGCTGGACCGTGGCGGTGAGACTGGCGCCGAGTTGCTGGAACGCAGCGTTGAACGCCGGGTGCGCGCGACGTTGCGGCGGCTGCCCGCGGATGAACGGGACCGGCCGGTGGCCGAGCTTGTCGACGATGAGCTCACCCGGTGTGTTGCCGGGTTCGGGCTGGGGGAGGCCGCGCTCGCCGCGTGTTTCGCGCTCGGGGTCGTGCTCGCGCCGGCGTTGAGGCCGCTCGATGGTGCCTCGCCTGCCGGGGTTCCCGAGTTCGCGCGGCGACTCAACGCGCAGGTCGCGCGCGAGGGGTACGTGTTGCACGCGCGGAGGGCGCTGGCCGGGAGCACTCCGCTGACGCCGCGGCCCGACGGCGATCTCGTGCGGGAGTTGCGTGAGTTCGCCAAGCAGTTCCTTGGCAGGCTGTGGATCCGGTTGCACGGGTTCGACGTGCGCGGGGAGTGGCCGTCGGACGCGGCGGAGGTGCGCGATCTCGTCACCGGGGTGGTGCGGTCGACGTCGCTGGACCTGCGGACGAAGGTGCGGCGCTCGCTCATGGCCAGGCTGCCGGAGCTGGAGGTGGCGTCGTGACCCATCCCGTGCGCACGCCTGTCGTCGCCGCCGATGGCGCGCTGATTCGTTTCGATTTGGCCGAATTGCTGGGTGGAACCGTCACGTCGATGCGGATCGAAGTCATCGACGCCGCGGCCGAACCGTGGCTGACTCGGTTGTGTGGTCCCGAAAACGCCATGGCCGCGCTCGGCGGCGAGGTCGACGTCCCGGTGGTGACGGAGCTGGCCGAGCTGGCGTTGCTGCTGTGGGCGCGGCGGTGGTGGCCCGCGAGCGCGGTGCGCGGAATCGCGTCGCTCGATCCCGCGCTGCTGGATTTCGAAGCGGCTATCGCGACCGCGGCGGTCGAGGACGTGGCCGAGGGGATGCTCGACGGCTTCGAGGCGACGCCCGGCGAGCTGTTCGACGCGGCCGCCGACGCCTTGCTCGCGGCCTCGGGGCCGGTCACCGGCGAGGTTCGCGGACTGTGCGGGCGCTTGGCGTCGTGGTTCGACGAGCGCGACGATGTCGTGCGGGCCGAATCCGCCGCGGAACTGGCCGAGCGGCTGGAAAACATTGCGCCGTCACAACGTTCGTATGCGCTGGCCGCGGGTACGCCACGGACGGTGGCCGGGGCGGGGCTGCTCGCGGAGGGACGCGCGAGCGTGGATTGGGCCAGGGTGCCGCCGGGTGTGCTCGACGCCGCCGACGACACGGTCGCGTGGCGGATCGTCACGGCGGCGGGTGCCACGCGGATGCAGGTCGAGGTGGCCGGTGCGTTCGCGGACGCGGCCCTGACGGCGTTCGCGACCAACGACGGCGAGGCGTTCGCGGAGGTGCCGCTCGCACTCGGCGCCGGAAGCTTCGCGGGCTCGGTGGAGCTGGACGAGGACTCGGCGCGGCTCGCGGCTGATCGGGATGTCCACATTGGAGTCGAGATCGGTGACGAGCCGGTTTTCGTGACCACGCCCGAAGATCGTGCCGCCGTGGTGGCGCTCGTGCTGGCGCGCGAGGAGTTGCCGCTGTCACTGCGGACGCTGGCCGAGCGTGCGGCGGCCGGGTCCGCCGCTGAGGAGTTCTGACATGCTCGTCGGCTTGCCTGCGCCGTCCGCGCTGCCCGACCAGCCGTTGCCCGCCGAGCTGGCGGGCTGCTGCTCGCACGGGTACAACTGCCGGTGTGTCGCCCGGCATTTCGGCGTTGATCCCGCTTCTTACGGTGAGGTGCCCGCCTGTTCGCTGAGTGAGGGGAAATACCGGCGACTGCTGTTCGAAGCGAGTCGTGTCCAGGACAAGGCGAAAAGGTTGACCGCCAAGCGGGATGTGGCGGGTGCGCACCGCGCGTACGGGCGGATGCGGGAGATCGCGCGTGAGCTCGACCGGACCGATCTCGAACTCGCCGCGGTGAGCGATCTGGCCGTGGTCTGCTACTCGGCGGGCGATCTGCGCAATGCCCGGCAGTGTGCCGAGGCCGTACTGGAGATGTTCCGGGTCAGCGTCGCCGCGATTGTCCACTTCGGACAGTACGCCGAACTGCGGATGATCGAGGGTTCGCGTGAGGTCGCCGAACGTGTGCTCGTCAACCTCAGCATCGAGGAAGGCGATACCGGACGGGCCCGCGAGCTGATCGCCGGGCAGCGGACCAGGGCCGCGTTCCGGAAGGCGGCCGAGCCGGGGCAGTTCCCGCCGGAACTGCTCGACGTGCACGGCGCGGACGAGATCGAGTTGCGCATCCTCGACGTGCGGGTGCTGATCGCCGACGGTGAGCTGGCGGCCGCGCGGAGCGCGCTCGAACCGATTTTGGCCGAGCTGGCGCGGCTCGCGGGCGTCGACGAGATCCGGGATCAGGTGGCCGGGCTCGAAGTGATGGCGCTGGCCGAGCGTGGCCGTATCCGCCAGGCGGGTGGCGAGGAAGCCGACGCCGAGGCCGACTTCCTGCGCTTGAGCGCCAGGCACGACGGGCCAGCGGCGGCCAAGTTCGACATCCAGGTCGCCGAAGCACGGGCGATGAGCGGTGATCTCGCCGGTGCGATCGACATGATCGTCGCCGCCCGCGACCGGCTCGCTGCGGCGGGGTTGAGCGGTGACGTCGCCGACGCGAGCCACGCGCTCGGGTTCCTCTTGCTGCTGCACGGGCACATCCCGCAGGCGCGCGAACAGTTCGTCCACGCGGGACAGTTGTGGAAGGCCAACGGAGACACTGCCGGGCTGCGTCGCCTCGATGTCGCACTGGCCAGGTGTGACGCGTCCGAGGGGCGCTGGGAGTCGGCGTACGAGCACACCGCGCGGGCGCAGGAATCGGCCGCCGCGTCGCGGGAATGGCTGGAATGCCTGCGTGCCGACTTCCTGGCGGCGACGGTCCGGTACGCGCACGGCCAGGATCTGCCCGCGGTACTGGATTTGCTGTTGCCGGTGGCGTTGGCCGCGGAGGAGTACCGCTTCCGCTTCGACTCGGCCGCCGCGCGCACGGCTTGGGCGAGCGGTGTCGCGGGTCCGGCGAACTCGCTGGTCATGGCGTTGCTGACGCAGCTGGGTAAGCGGCGGCTGAGCGCCGAAATGATCGAACGGACTTGCGCGGTCGGGTCGTTCAGCGGGGCTTCGCTCGACCTCAGCGGGGTCGTGCCGAGCTTGTCCATGAGCCGACCGGCGCCGGGGGAGCGGCTGCCGCTGGCGGCGCTGGGCGCGGTCACCGCGTCGCTGCCGCTGCGGCTCGCGCCGCCGCCGGATCTGCGCTGGTCACCGTCATCGGCGATGGAACTCGACCGCTGGCTCGGCGTGGCGGCCGAGCGCTACGACCTCCGCCGGGAGCCGACCGAGCCGGTGCCGACCTGGCCTGCCGCCGAGGCGGGCCGGGAGACTTTCGTGCTGCGGTACGCCGATGCCGGGCACACGTACCTGAGCTGGCGCAGCAGCGCCGACCCGGACACCGTCCACACGCACCCGATCGACGCCAGGCTGGTCGGGACGGCCCGCGAGTTCCTGGCTGACGCCTCGCCGACGCCGCACGAGGGTGAGAGCGTCGCCGACGCGGTGGGCAGGGCGTTCGCCGCGTTCAGCCGCGCCGGGGAGCAACGGTTGGCGCGGAGTCTCGCGCTCAACCTGCTTCCGGCGGATCTGGTCACCCGGTTGCGGGCCGCGGCCGGGCGGCGCCCGCTGCTGCGCGTGCAGCCGTCGCCTAGTCTCGCGGCGGTGCCGTGGGGGCTGCTCGCCCTGCCGGACCGACGGCCCGATCGGGTGCTGTCGCCGGGTGAGGAGTGGTCGTGCTTCGACGGCGACGAGCGGGTGCTGGACGTCGCCGACGTTTCGCTGCTCGCGCCCGCCGGGATCGCCCGGGTTTCGTCCGCGGCGGAGGGGCCGCCGGTGTATCTGCTCGATCCGCGGATCCCGGGGCAGAGCGCGTTCGGCGAACTGGGCTCGGTGCTGGGTAAGCAGGAGGAGTCGTCGGCGCTGATCCGGCATCTCGACGCACGGCTCGCCGAGGGGCCTGTCCGGCCGGCGGCGGCGCGAGGGCTGGAGCTGGTGCGCCGGGCCGACACCGATCGGCGGTTGCTGTCGAGCCTGCTGAAGGAGCCGTGCTCGCGGCTGGTGTTCGCGGGGCACGTCAGCGTTGTCTCGGGTGAGCATGGGGCGCAGACGGCGTTGCACCTGTCGTGTCCGGCGGAGTCGCCGGGGACGGCGGCGCCGATCGGGGCGCACCGGCCGTTCACCGCCGCCGATCTCGCACTGTCCGAAGTGGATACCATGCCCCCCAGGGTCGCGCTGATCGGCTGTGCCAGCGCGAGTGATTTCGGCTTGGCAGAGCCGTTCGGAATGCTGCTGGCCGCCGTTGCCGCCGGCGCGAACGTGGTCGCGGCGACCGTGTGGGCGTTGCCGACCTCGGCCGCCGTGCCGTCGGGCGACCCGATGGCCGAGCTGATCATCGCCGCCGACACCGCACTCGCGGGCGAAGACCCGGTCGGCTCGCTGTGCGCCTGGCAACGCGACCGGCTCGCGGCGTGGCGCGCGGGTGGCGGACCGGAGGTCTCCCCGGTCTTCTGGGCGGGACTGACCTGCCTCGACGCGCAAACCTGGGTTCGGTAGCCGTGGCGTCCGCCGAAGCTGTGTGCAGCACGAACGCACCGGCGAAAGGCAGGACGAGATGTTCAAGAAGATCCGCGACAAGGTCAACGAGGCCACGCAGCAGGGGATGGCCCGCGGCGCGCAGGACTTCCAGCGGCACGCGGCGCAGTTCCAGCAGGCGGCCGCCGCGCAGGGGCACCACATCGTGCCGCAGCTGCCGACGCCGCAGCTGGCCGCGCAGGCCTACCAGAACATGCAGGCCGACCCGGCGATGGCCGAGTTCCTGGCGCTTCCGATGGAGGAGCAGCTGCGTCAGCAGCAGGAACTGCAGGCTTACGGCACCGAGCTGCGGCGGCTCTACGACACCTGCGAGCACGCGACGCTGGTGATCGAGGCGCTGGAGCCGACCGGGCGGACGATCGCGGGGCAGGCGCAGTACAGCGCGACGCTCGAGGTGACCGTCCAGGGTGGGGCGAGCTACCGGACCGTGATCCAGCTGATCGCGCCGCTGGCCACGATCCAGCAGTACGCGCCCGGCACGAAGCACGAGGCCCGCGTCGACCCGGCCGACCCGGCCAAGGTCGGCGTGTTCGGCCCGATCGCTTGAGAGGGGCGATGATGTTCGCACTGGGATTGGACAGCCCGCGCCGTCCCGGCAGGCGGTTGCTGTGGCTCGGGGTGCCCACGACGCTCGCGTGGGCTGTCGTCGGCTGGACCGGCGCGCTGGGCCTGCTCGACAACTTCCGGTTGATGTCGCTGAACCGCGTCGGCTCGTGGGGGGCCGACGGGGGACCGGCGGTGTCGCTGATGTTGTTCTTCAGCGTCGCGATCACCGTGGCGTCTTCGCTGGGGTTCGCGATGTTGTGGTCCTCCGGCATGTCGCTGAGCCGGATGGGCATGGGGTTCCGGGCGGGTTCGCTGGCCGCCGCATTGGGTATCGCGATCGGCAGCGGGCTCGCGAGTCCTTCGTGGACAGAGCCGGAGGCCGTCGGCAAGCGGCTGGGCTTCCTCGACGGTCCGGCGCAGGAGTGGTCACAGGTCGACTGGATCGTCTACTACGAGCCGTACCTGGTGCCTGGCATCGCGGGGGTGATCGCACTCGTGCTGATCTTGGTGCTGCTGAAGGACTTCCTCGCCGTTTCGGCGGCGGACGACCGGGCGGAGGCGTTGCAGCAGCGCGGTCGCGTGGTGACCGGGCACGTCACGCACATCGAGTTCACCAACGTCTGGGTGATGGGGAACCCGCGGTTCAAGGTGCACGTGACGTACCCCGGCGAGTCAGGGGAACGCACCGTGGTCACGACGATGATCACGCCCGCGTTCCAGGCGCCGTCGCGTGGTTCGACCGTCAAGGTCAGGTACGACCCGCAGGACCCGGACGCGGTGCTGGTGGAACCTGACCCGCAGGACCAGTCGGCCGGTCGGAACCCCGGTGGCTTCCTGCCGCCACAGTGGTAGTCACTCGGCGTGCAGCACGAAGAACAGGTAGACCGGGAACGTGTTGAGCAGAGGGAAATCGTCGGGGTACGCCTCACGCGCGGCGGGCGACGGCAGCGGTTCACGGATGGCCGAAATCCGGAAGCCCGCCGCGGTGAAGTCCTCGGTCATCGCGCCCAGCGGACGCTCCCAGAAGCTCAGCTGGGCGGTGTGGCCGCCCATGTTCCATTCCTCGTCCCGCTTGAACGGCTCGAAGTAGTCCGGCCTGCGCCCGGCCATCCGGTGCATGAGGTGATTGCACATCGGGTGGTCGACCGAGACGATGAGCCTGCCGCCGGGCTTCAGCACCCGGCGGAGCTCGGCGAGCGGGGACTCCCAGTCGCGCAGGTAGTGCAGGACCAGCGACGAGACGACGTCGTCGAACGCGGCGTCGGGGTAGGGGAGCGGGTCGGCGAGATCGAGGACTCGCAGGTCAGCGTCTTCGCCGAGCCTGCGCCTGGCCATCTCGATCATTCCGGCGCTCGCGTCGAAGCCGGTGACGACGGCGCCGCGGTCGCGGAGCGTTGCGAACAGTGGGCCAGATCCGCAGCCGGCGTCGAGGATGCGCCGTCCGGCGACGTCTCCCGCGAGTTCGAGCATCGCGGGACGCTCGTAGTAAGCGTTGTTAAGGCTTGTCTCGTTCTCGGCCGAGTAGGCCTCGGCGAGAGTGTCGTAACTGTTCGTCATGCCACTCGATACTGGCACAAAACGCGAATCACTGATCTTGCGCTGGCCAATTCAGCAGGCGGGCGCCCAGTACCGCGGCTTCGAGGGTGAAGCGGTGCGCGGGGTCGCGCGGGTCGTAGCCGGTGAGCTGGTGGATCCGGTCGAGCCGGTAGGTGATGGTCCGGACGCTGAGGAACAGCCTGCGTGCCGTTTCGGCCGTGATGCCGCTCGACGCGAAATAGCCGGTGAGGGTGTCGAGCAGCGGCCGGGCACCGCCCCTGGTGTGGTTGAGCGAGTCGAGCACAGTGGTGACGAGGTCGACAAGCGCCGCGCGGTCACGGAAGAGGACCTGGTAGACGAGCAGTTCGCTGGCGTGGAGTACTCGGGTGGCCAGGCCGAGCGAGGTGGCCAGGTCGAGCGCGTTGCGGGCTTCCTCGTAGGACCGGACGACTCCACTGGGGCCGTGATGCGGGCGGCCGACGCCGATCTGCCAGGTGCCCGCGAGCGTCTTTTCGGCCTGCTTGGCGAACTCGGCGGGCACGTCGGTGTCCGTGCCGGGCGCGATGCAGAGCAGGAGCCCGTCCTTGGTGGTGATCAGGACGTCGCGGGTGTCGAACCGGCTCAGCAGCGCGGACTCGATGTTCAGCGTCGCCGAGTCGTCTTCGGCGAACGGGGTGCCCGCCCGGACGGCCGTGACGACATAGCCCGCGGCGAGGCGCAGGCCGAAGCGTTCGGCCCGCTCGGCGAGACGGCCGAGGTCGGCGCGTCCGTGCAGGAGATCGTCGATGAACTCGCGGCGGTCGGCGCCTTCCCGGCGCAGCACGAGCCGCCGGGCGCCGTCGTAGCCGTCGGCCAGCGCGACGATCGCGTCGTCGGCGGCACGCAGCACTGCCTCGGCGATCGTGATGACCTGGTCCTTCCCGCGTGCGGCGGTGATCGCGGGCAGTGTGTGCCAGGTCATCCAGCTCGCGCTGAGATAGAGATCGATGAGTGCGCGCAGCGGGACATCCTGCTCGGCCGCGGCGGCGCCGAGCGCGCGCCGCGAGTCGAGTTCGCGGTGCGCGAGACGGCGGCCCGTGCCGCTGACCGCGTCGAGCATGCCGACCCAGCCGTCGAGGAAATCCGCTGATACGCCCGCGTCCCGCGCGGCGCGGGCGGTCACGTCCAGCCGATGCCGTTCCCGTCCGGTCGCCAAGTCGTCCCCCATGATCGTTTGCGTGGATCAGGCAGTGAGCCTGGCCCGACGATAGCCGAGAGCGCGAGATGTCCTGATGATCTTTGCCGGGATCCGGCAAGGAAGAGCCGCCGAACCTGGCCGGACGGCCGCCTGGTTTCGCGCGTGCCTGGCTCAGCAGGATGAGCATCCGGTTTCGGGGGTCGAAACCACTTTCTGGGGAGGTTCGATGAAGAGTTTCCTGCGAAGAACCGCGACCATCGGCACGGCCTGCGTGCTCGCGTCGGTCGCCGTCTCGGCGGCCACGCCCGCGATGGCCACGTGGGACACACCCGAGTCGGCGGCCGGGGTGTACACCGACATCTCCGCGCCTGCCAAGAGTTTCCCGGCCACCGGCACGGACGTCCCGGTCGGCGCCTGGACCGACGCGAACCACCGGTTCCACTCGTCGAAGGCCTACTTCACCTTCGACCTGCGCCCGTTCCGCGGCGCGACGGTGGCCTCTGCCGAGGCGTTCGCGACCGAGACCGTGGCCAACGACTGTGCCCAGGCGCGGGCGACCGAGCTGTGGGTCACCGACGCGGCGGCCCACCCGACCTGGCGTGACCAGCCGAAGGAGCGCACCAAGCTCGCCGGTCCCGGCGCGCAGCCGGGCTGCCTCTGGGACCGTGTCGAATGGGACGCCACCCAGGCACTCGGCGCGGCGATCGCGGCAGGCAAGGACTCGCTGACCGTGGTGCTCCGGATGCCGGACAGCAAGCAGTTCAACCCCGCGTACGGCAGGCGCGTCGCGAACAAGCTGCACATCACCATGGACTACAACCGGCCGCCCGGCGTGCCGACCGGCCTGATGGTCGACAACGACCCTTGTGGCCCGGAACCGTTGTACACCAAGGCGATTCCCGGAACGCTCACCGGCGTGGTGCCGGATCCCGACGGCTCGTACGTCTCCGGCAAGGTCACGCTGTGGCCTGCCGACGACCCGGCGCACAAGCTGGAACTCGGACCCGACTCCCGCGGCCCGGCACCGCACGCGGCCCGCTTCGACCCGCCCGCCGACTACCTCGCCGACGGCCGCACCTACCGGTGGACCATGCAAGGTGTCGACGAAGGCGCGCTGACCGGGCCCGTCAGCGCACCCTGCTCGTTCGTCGTCGACCGGACCGCGCCCGCCACCGTCCCTGCGGTGACCTCGGCCGACTACCCGGACGACGGCCAGTACCACGGTGGCCAGGGCGTCCCCGGCACCTTCGTCGTCGATGCCAAGGGCGACACCGACATCGTCAGCTTCAGCGTCGCCGGTATCCCCGGCTACATCCCGGCCGACCGGCCCGGTGGCAAGGCGACCGTGCAGTTCACCCCGCGTGAGGAGTTCGGCCGGTTCAGCGTGTGGGGAGTCGACCGGGCACGCAACCTCAGCCCCGAGTCGAGCTACGGCTTCCTGGTCAACTCGACCTCACCGGCGGTCACCACGAACGCCGATGTCATCACCGTGGGCGAGCCGCTGCAGCTGCACTTCGCGCCGGGCAAGATGCCGGGTGCCATCGTCGAGTACGTCTACAACTTCGACGGCAACGGTGACCAGACCATCGCCGCGCACCCGGACGGCACCGCGTTCGTCACCGTGACCCCGGTCGATCAGTGGAGCAGCCTGAGCGTGCGCGCGAAGACCTCGCAGGGCTGGCTCTCCCAGGAATCACGGGCCTTCCTGCAGCTGGGCAACGGCAGGCCTTCGGTGACGAGCACCGTGTACCCGCAGGACAAGCCTGGCGGCGGCCCCGGTGTCGCGGGTGATTTCACCTTCACGACGAAGCGTTCCGGCGTGGTGAGCTTTGTGTACACAGTGGACAGTGGCGCGCCGGTGACGGTGGCGGCGCGGGAGGGCTCGGCGACGATCTCGGTGACACCGGACAGTGCGGGCCCGCATCAGCTGCGGGTGAGCTCGACCAACGCCGACGGCAGCTCGAGCGAGACGCGGTACTACGACTTCCACGTCAAGGACGCGGCCAGGTGATCGGAAGGGCCCGGGCGTGGGGGCCGGGCCCTTTCTCTCGCCAGGCTGGCCGCTGATGCCGTGTCGTCCATCTGGGTACGTGTGTCATCCGTCCAGGTACGGGATCGATCCATGTTCAGGGAACGCGGATGGACGGCACCCGTGCATGGATGGACGACACGCCGATCAGCAGGACGCACCCGTCTTGTCGGCGTGCGCCCAGGAGTGGGGTGGGGGCACGCCTGCCGCGTCGAGCCACGCTTCGGCCAGGATGCGGTGCCCGAGCCTGCTCGGGTGGACGCCGTCCGGCGCGAGCGTCGACGCGCCGTGTTCCGTGGCCGCGCGGGGCATCAGGAGGTCCGCCCTGATCAGGCGGGCGCCGAATTCGTCCGCCAGCTCACGGGCGACCTCGATGCGGGGTGCGAGGTCGTCCATCCAGGTGTGCTGCTCGGGCTTGACCGGCAGCAGGAACGGCGTGATGACGAACAGGTCCGCCGGGAGGTGCTGGCGGGTCTGGGTGAGGACCCGGGTGTAAGCCGCGTGGAAGCGGTCGATCGGGCTGGGGAGTGCGCGGTCGAAGCGGCGCCAGGTGTCGTTGATGCCGATCTTGACCGTGACCACGGTCGGGCGCTCGGCGAGCACGTCGGTGGTCCAGCGGGCCTCCATGTCGTAGACACGGTTGCCGTTGAGGCCCTTGTTGAGCACCACAGGCCCGGTGAGGTGGGCCGCGATCTGGCGGACGTAACCGTTGCCGAGTGACGTCGGGTCCGAACGGTCGCGGCCCGAGTCGGTGATCGAGTCGCCGATGAAGAGCAGCCGGTCCTGGGAAGTGAACGGGCCGGTCATGGCTGCTCGCCGATCAGTGCGCGCAGGGACTGTGCCTCGCCGGTGAGGAGCTCGGGGTCGTTGCCGGGCACGAATTCGAGCAGGGCGTCGAGCGGGCGGTCCAACGCCGCCAGCACCTTGAAGACCTCTGTCCACAAAGGAGCCCGGGCGGTGAGGAGCTGCCGCTCGTTGGCTGGCCACCACGAGAAGACGTGGACCGCGCGCAGGTGGTCGAGTACCAGCCGCAGGCCAGCCAGCGCAGGCTCGTCCGGGAGGTCCTGAGGGGGCTGCCAGTAGGTGCCGAGGTTGGCGCGGCCGACCTCCTCCAGCAGCTGGACCGTCGACTCGGCGGTGTCGGTCAGCGTGCCGCCGTGGAACTCGAGCGCGACCTCGATGCCGTGGTCGGCCGCGATGTCGGCGGCCTCACGCAGGCCGGTGACCACCTGCTCGCGCTCGTCCGGCTCGACGTCGGCCGAGCCGGATTTGCCTGCCCAGACCCGGATACGGGGTGCGCCGATCTCCCGCGCGGTCGCGGCGATGTCCTTGAACTGCCCGGCTTCGCTGTGCGTGGCGCGGAAGTACGAGCCGTAGGAGCCGCAGGTGAGACCGTGGCGGGCCATGGCCTCGCGGGCGCGGCCGAGTCCCCAGTCGTCACCGGGGCGGACGTGCACGTCCGCGCCCCATTCGATCACTTTCAGGCCCGCCGTGGCTGCCCGCTCGGCGACGTCGTCGACGTCGAGGCGGCGCAAGGTCACCGAGCACAGTCCGGGGCGGATCACAGCGCCAGCTCCCCGAGCTCGACGCGGCGGCCTTCCCTCGAGGACTGGAGACCGGCCTCCGCGACGCGCAGACCGCGCGCGCCCGCCATGAAGTCGTAGTGGTTGGGCTCGTCGTCGACCACGTGGCGGATGAACTGCTCCCACTGGGCCTTGAAGCCGTTGTCGTGCACGGCGTTGTCCGGCACCTCCTGCCACTGCTCGCGGAACGGCTCGTTCTGCGCGAGGTCGGGGTTCCAGACCGGCTTCGGCGTGGCCACGCGGGGCTGGACCTTGCAGCCGTGCAGGCCGGCGACCGCGCTGCCGTGGGTGCCGTCGACCTGGAACTCGACCAGCTCGTCGCGGGCCACGCGCACGCACCACGACGAGTTGATCTGCGCGATGATCCCGCCCGCCAGCTCGAAGATGCCGTACGCGGCGTCGTCGGCGGTGGCGGCGTACTTGACGCCGTGCTCGTCGTAGCGCTCCGGCAGGTGGGTGACCGCCTTGGCGGTGACGGACTCGACGCGGCCGAAGAGGTTCTCGAGCACGTAGCTCCAGTGGCAGAACATGTCGAGGACGATGCCGCCGCCATCCTCGGCGCGGTAGTTCCAGCTCGGGCGCTGCGCGGCCTGCCAGTCGCCTTCGAAGACCCAGTAGCCGAACTCGCCGCGCACCGACAGGATCCGGCCGAAGAAGCCGGAGTCGATGAGACGCTTCAGCTTGAGCAGCCCCGGCAGGTAAAGCTTGTCATGCACGACACCGTTCTTAACACCGGCGGCCGCCGCGCGCCTGGCGAGGTCGAGTGCGCCTTCGAGCGTCTCGGCGGTCGGCTTCTCGGTGTAGACGTGCCGCTCGGCGTCCATCGCCGCGATGAGCGACTTCTCGCGCGCCTGGGTGAGCTGGGCGTCGAAGTAGAGCGGGTAGTCGTTGTCGGACAACGCCGTGTCGAGGTCGGTCGTCCAGTTCTCCAGGCCGTGCCGCTTCGCGATCTCGCGTAGCTTGTCCGGGTTGCGGCCGACGAGCATCGGCTCGAGCTGGACCCGGGTTCCGTCGGCGAGTTCGACGCCGCCTTGCTCGCGGATCGCGAGTACGGACCGCAGCAGGTGCTGGCGGTACCCCATCCGTCCGGTCACGCCGTTCATGACCACACCGAGCTTCATTCGTCCTCCTCCTGAAAGCGCTTTCCCATGGTAGGTCGGCGCAGGTTTTTACCGAGCACCGCGCCCTTAGGGCGCGGTGCTCTCCCGTAGTACGACCTCGCCGGTCACCTGATGGAGCCGCGGCTCACCGAGCCGGTCGGAGAGCGCGAACTCGAAGGCCTTCTCACCCATCGACTCGATGGGCACGCGCACCGTGGTGAGCGAGGGCCTGATGTCCCGCAACGTGATGATGTCGTCGAACCCCGCCACCGCGATGTCCTGCGGCACGCGCAGGCCACGGTCACGGCAAGCGGCCATGGCGCCGACGGCCATCACGTCGTTGACCGCGAAGACGCAGCCGGAGTCGAAGCCGCTCTCGAGCAGCCGCACCATCGCCTGGTAGCCGCCGTCGCGGGTGAACACCGTGTGCAGCACCCGTTTCGGCGGCAGCGCGACCCCTTGGTGGGCGAGCGCCTCGCGGAAACCTGTCACCCGGTCCCGCGAGGTCAGCAGCTCCGGCGGGCCGGCGAGCACCGCGAACGAGCGATGGCCGAGACCGGCGAGGCCCTTGGCCAGATCGGCCGCGCCTCGCCGGTTCTCGAGCATCACGGTGTCGAACGGCAGCTTCCGCTGGCCGATCACCACCGCGCGGCCTTCCGCCGCTTCGAACGCGCGGAGCTCGTCGGTCAGCCGCCGTTGCAGCGAGCGGTTCTCGACCCGCGAACCGGCCAGGATGACCGCCCTGGCCCGCTGCCCGCGCAGCGTCGAGACGTACTCCAGCTCGTTCTCGGGATGGTTCGCGGTGCTGGCGATGGTCACCGTCAGCCGGTGCAGCGCCGCCACGCGCATGACGCCTGCGGCGATCGAGGAGAAATACGGGTCGACGATGTCGTGGACCAGCAGCCCGACCACGGTGCCGCGCCCGCGCGCCATCGCCTGCGCGGGCCCGTTCGCGGTGTACTGCAGCCGTCTCGCCGCTTGCAGCACGGACTTCCGCAGCTCACCGCCGACCTGGCGGTTGCCGCCGTTGAGCACGCGTGACGCCGTCGCCAGCGACACGCCTGCCTCACGGGCGACGTCGGCCAGAGTCGCCGAACCTGCGACGCGCTGCGGCATGCTTTCCTCCTCGATCCGCCCGTCAGGGGGCGTTGGGCCCGACGTCCGCGGTGGTGAGCGGGTGCGCGCACGGCCCGCAGGTGCTGTACTCGTCGGCGCCGACGTCGCGGGCGGAACCACGCGGCTCGCCGTCGATGTCCGTGGTGACCGGCGCGGGGGAGTAGGTCGCCGCGTTGATCGCCGGGCTGCCCGCCGAGAGCCGCGAGATCCCGTCGGAGCCGGCCGCCAGCAGCGGGTTGGCCCTGGTGAAGGTGCCCGCGGGGATGTTGCCGTTGCCGGCGGCGCCGTAGAGGATATTGCCCGACCAGGTGAAGCCCGTCGTGTTGCCCATGGCCACCAGGTCGCCGGTGGCGCCGACGAACAGGTTGTCCACGATCTTGCAGTAGGACGGCTCGAACGGGCGGCTGGTCTCACCGGACAGTGTGCTGGTGTTGTTCAGCAGCGTGTTGTGCGCGATGAGCACGCGGTCGGCCGCGTCATTGCCACGCCGCGCGGTCTCGGACTCGCCGGGGACGTGGTCGCGTTCGCTCCCGCTGCCGACCACCAGCGCGCGGCTCTTGGGCTGGGTGAGGCCTGACAGGTAGTTGTTGACGATGACGTGGTCGTTTCCGTAGATCCGGATGCCCTCTTGGCCGTCGAGGATGTAGTTCGACTCGACACGGGTGCCGTTGCCGTGACGCAGCACGATGCCGCCGAGGCTGTTGCGGATCGTGTTGTTCCGGATGGTGTTGCCCGACGACTTGACCGAGATCGCCTCGGGGTCGCCATTGGCCCGCTCGAACAGGTTGTACTCGACCTTGGCGCCCGCGACGCTCAGCGCACGCTTGCTGATGCCGAGGCGGATCGGCTCGCCGCCGTTGTCGCCGGGGAAGGTGTGGTCGGAGAAGTAGTTGCGGAAGATCTGGACGTCCTGCGCCATCTCCTCGTCGCCGTCGCCCTCGACGCCCAGGAAGATGCCGAGGGTGGTCTTGTTGTGGAAGTGGTTGCGGTCGACCTTGGTGCCGTCGGCGCGGACCATCACCCAGTGCAGGCCATCGATGTCGGCGAACTGCAGGTCGTTGCGGGTCAGCCGGATGTGCGAGCAGCTCGGCGGCAGGTCGAGCGTGGTGCTCTGCCGCAGCGAGAAGCCGCTGATGGTGATCCACGACGAGTTGCTGATGACGAAGCTCTTCTCGCCGCGCAGGATCGCGCCACCGCGCGACTGGGCGACGATGGTGATCGGGAAGTCTTCTTCGCCGTTCTTGTTGGCCACGGTGATCTGGCCGCCCGCTGGCACGGTGTAGTCACCGTTCGCGAGCGTGATCACGGAGCCGGGCGTGGCGGAGTTGATCGCGTTCTGCAGCGCGGTCAGCGAGTTGACGGTCACGCCCTGGGTGGTGGCGGAAGCGGCCGTGGTGGTCACCCACGGCACTGCGGCCACGACGGCTCCGAGCGCGGCGGTGTTGAGGAACGCTCTACGGTCCATGACGACTCCTTTGTCAATCAGCGGAGGTGAGGAACAGTTCGATGACGGGAACAGGGGAATCGGGCTTGCGTGTCGGCAGCCGGAGGGTGAGCGTGCCTTCCGGCTGCCCGCCCATCCGGGTGTTCTGGGCGGGCTGGTCCGGGTCGATCCGGACCTGCTCGATCTCCGAGGCGTCGGTCAGCAGCTGGGCGTAGCGCACGCGCCCGGCCAGCCCCGGCAGGTGCACGTGACGCAGCGGCCAGGCGAACAGGTGCAGGTAGAGCCGGTCACCGCGCTGGGTGTACCTGGCGTCCGCGGGCGCGGTGAACTCGGCGGGCCCGCAGCCGCGGATGGACCGGTCGTGGCGGTCCATCCAGCGGCCCAGTTCGGCGAGCACCGCGCGCGCGTCGGGGTCGATCTCGCCACGGCCGTTCGGCCCGACGTTGAGCAGCAGGTTTCCGTCCTTCGACACGCCGTCGACGAGCATCCGGATGAGCAGTTCGGGGCTCTTCCAGTCGAGGTTGTCGCGGTCGTAGCCCCAGCTGCCGTTGAGCGTCTGGCACGCCTCCCAGATGACCGGCACGCCGCCCGAGGTCATCGGGCCCGACGGCTGGTACTGCTCGGGGGTGATGAAGTCTCCGGGGATGCCGGTGCGGTCGTTGACCAGGATGCCGGGCTGGAGCTCGCGGACCAGCGCGAGCAGTTCGGGCGCGGCCCAGGCGTCCGGGCCCTTGCCGCCCCACCATTCTTCGCGGCCCTCGTAGGAGAAGTCGAAGAAGAGGTAGTCGATGGTGCCGTAGCGGGTGAGCAGCTCGCGGATCTGGCCGTGCAGGTACTTCTGGTATTCGACGATGTCGCGGCCGGAGTTCGCCGCGATGTACTCGGCGTCGTCGCGGCGCGGGTGCGTGCCGTCGATGGGGAATGACGGGTGATGCCAGTCGATCAGTGAGTGGTAGAAGCCGACCTTGAGCCCCTCGTCGCGGCAGGCCTCGACGAACGGGCCCAGCAAATCCTTGCCGTACGGGGTGTTCTTGACCGAGAAGTCGGTGAGATCGCTGTCCCACAAGCAGAATCCGTCGTGGTGCTTGGTGGTGAGCACGACGTAGCGCATGCCCGCGCTCTTGGCGGCGCGTGCCCACTCGCGCGGGTCGTACCTGTCCGGCTCGAAGTGCTCGAAGTAGACCCGGTACTGCTCGTCGGTCAGCTTTTCCCGGTTCTGGACCCATTCGTGCCGCGCGGCCAATGAGTACAGTCCCCAGTGGACGAACATGCCGAACCGGTCATGGGTGAACCAGGTGGTGTCGGTGGAACTCACGACAGTTGTGCTCCCTAAGCGTTGAGACTCAGCCCTTGAGCGCGCCCGAGGCCAAGCCCCGGACGAACGAGCGCTGGAAGAACAGGAACGCGGCGACCGACGGCAGCAGCGCCAGCAGCGACGCGGCCATGATCACGCCGGGCGTGACGTTCGGGTCGACGCGCAGTGTCCGCAGTGCCAGCGGCAGCGTGTAGGTCGACGAGTCGGTCGAGACCAGCAGCGGCAGCAGGTACTGGTCCCAGATCATGGTGAAGCCGAAGACGCCGATCACGCCGAGCGCCGGCCTGCACATCGGCAGGATGATCTGCGCGAAGATCCGCAGGTCACCGGCGCCGTCGATGCGGGCGGCCTCTTCGAGTTCGCGGGGCACGTCCTTCATGAACTCGGTCATGACGAGGATCGAGAACGCCCACGCGCCCAGCGGCACGATGACACCGGCGAGGCTGCCGATCAGGTTGATGTGCAGCACCGGGACGTCGGACAGGATCAGCGAGAGCGGGATCGCGAGGATCTCCTCCGGCAGCATGAGCGTCGCGAGGATGGCGACCAGCGCCAGCGACATGAACCGGAACCTCTTGCGCGCCAAGGCATAGCCGGCGAGCACCGAGACCGCCACCTGCAGCAGCAGGCCGAACCCGACGATGAGGAAGGAGTTCAGCAGGTACTTGCCGACGCCCAGGTTCCAGGCGATGCCGAAGTTGTCCAGCGTCGGGCTCGACGGGACCACGCTCAGCGCGGTCGGGTCGGTGACGTTGTTGAACGCGCTGACCAGCAACGCCAGCAGCGGGCCCGCGAACACCAGCAGCAGGAAGGTGTACAGGACGAACTTCAGCACGCGCCCGGCAGGGGATTTGACGGCCTCGAGGCCGAGTGCGCTGTCGTGGGTCGAGGTCATGCGTCCCGCCTCCGCCGGATGATCTGGACGAACAGGGTCAGCACGAGCGTCGCGAGGAACAGCAGCACGGCTCCCGCCGCGCCGACGCCCAGCCGGTTCTGTTCCAGGCCGAGTTTGTAGATCAAGGTCATCGCCACTTCCGTCGAGCCGTTCGGCCCGCCGTTGGTGAGCAGGAAGACCTCGGTGAACACACGCAGACCCCGGATCGCGGCGAGCACGAACAGGATCGAGAACACCGAGCGCAGGCCGGGCAGCGTGACGTGCAGGATCTTGCGCCAGCGTGAGGCGCCGTCGACGGTCGCGGCCTCGTAGAGCCCGCGGTCGATCCCGGCCAGCCCGGCCAGGAAGATCATCATGTCGTAGGGCGCGCCGCGCCAGACACCGGTGATGATCACCGAGACCATCGAGGTGTCGGGGTCGTTGATGAAGCCGGACGGCCCGAGCCCGACCAGGCCGAGGATGGAGTTGAGCATCCCGTCCTCTGTCGGGTGATACATGATCCGCCACAGCTCGGCGACCACCGCGATCGGCACGACCACCGGCAGGAACGCCGCGGAGCGCAGGAACTTCAGCCGCTTGCTCTGGCCCTCCATCAGCAGCGCCAGCGCCAGCCCGAGCACCATCGATCCGACGGTCTGGCCGACCGCGATGACCACTGTGTGCCAGATGGCGTTGTGGAACGCCTCGTCGCCGAGCACGTAGTCGTAGTTCTGCGTGCCGACCCACTGGTTGCCCAGGTACGGCTGGACATCCTGGAAGGACATCACCACCGCGGTGATCATCGGGATGAACTTGAAGTACAGGAAGAGGATCAGCGCGGGTGCCAGGAACAGCCACGGCGTCCACCAGTGGCCGTCCCTGCCGTTGTTCTTCCGTTTGCGAGCCTTCGGTGCCGCAGGCCGCTGACCGGCGGGACGGCGGGTGCCGCCGGTCAGCGGTTTCGCGTGGTCAACTGTCATGATGCGCCGATTCCTTGCTGCCGCAGCGTTTCCGCCAGCTTGGTGTCCAGCTTGGACAGTTCGGCCTTGGTGTCGAGCTTGCAGTCGGCGATCAGCGAGCTGATGGTGTCGGCGGTGTCCTGCCGGACCGGGGTCCAGTTCGGGATCGACGGGGCGTAGTGGCCCGACGTCGTGTAGATGTCGTTGTAGGTCTTCCAGCGCGCGTCGGGACGCTGCTGCGTGATGTCGACCTTCTTGTTGACCGGCAGCTGCACGATCGGCCCGGCGTCACCCTCCATGCCGATCTTCTGGCCCTCGGGGGAGATGGAGAAGTCGGCGAAGGCGTCCTGGCCAGCCTGGTTCGGCGAACCGGCCATGAGGTAGGTGCCGTTGCCCTCGGCGAGCACGTCGGCGTTCTTCGCGCCCTTCGGCATCGGGACGACCTCGTACTTGTCCTTGCCCAGCGACTTGTCGAACCGGGAAAGCAGGTACGAGGCGACGACGTACATGCCGCCCTTGCCCGCTTCAAACAGGTCGTTGGTCGCCGGGGTGGCCATGGAGACCGAACCGGGCTGTATCACGTTGTCCTTGCACGCCAGGTCGCGGAACCACTGCACGGCGGCCGCCGACTCGGGGGTGCTCATCGCGGGCTTGTACTTGCCGTCGCCCTGCTTGGCGATGAAGTCACCGCCGCCTGCCCACAGGAAGTTCGAGAAGTACCAGGAGGCGTAGCCACGCTTGGTCGACATGGTCGCGACCAGGCCCGCCGTGTCGTTCTTGCCGTTGCCGTCCGGGTCCTGCGTGGCGAAAGCCTTGCCGAGGCTCGCGATCCCGGCCCAGTCCTGTGGCACCGGCAGGCCGAGCTTCTCCCGCCAGTCCTTGCGGATCAGCAGTGCCGCGGCCTGCGCCGAGAACGGCAGGCCGTACTGCTTGCCGTCCGGCGTCTTCGTCGCGTTCAGGCCCTGCTCGATGACGTCCGGCGCGTTCTTGAGCTTGGTCAGGTCGACCTCGCGCAGTAGTCCCTGGCTCTTCATCGTGCCCAGCTGCGCGACATCGTTCATGACGATGTCCGGCAGGTCGCGCTGGGCGGCGCGCTGGGCGAGCTTCGTCTCGAAGTCGTCGAAGATCGCGGTGACCTGCACCTTGAACCCGGTCGCCTTCTCGAAGGCCTCCGCGAGCCGCTTGGTGGCCGCTTCACCGGCCTGGCCGGGGGTCGTGCGGGTCCACAGTTCCAGTGGCGCCTTGGTGTCCTGCGCGATGTTCGTTCCCGCCGGACTGCCGGAGCAGCCTGTGAGGACCAGTGCCGAGACGATGAGTCCGGTGCCGATCCGTCGCGATTTGCGCATCGCTTCTCCCGTTCATGTGGACCGCGCTGTCTACTGGGGAGGGACGGTAAGCGCTTTCCCGGCCACCGGTCAATGGTCTGATGATTACGAATCCTTCGTAAGGAGAATTACCCGATCAGGGGGACTCACCGGGTTACTGTGGGTACAGGGATCGGATGTATGGTCAGTTCCGGAGGCGAAAATGACGCGTGAACAGCACCGGCCGGTGACCTTGCTCGTGATGGAGGAGCGGCGCCGCGACGAGGTGTACCCGAAGGTGGTGCGTGCGGAACTCGAAAGCCTGACGCGGTGGCGTGAGCCGCTCACCCGCGAGCAGCTCGCGAGCGATCCGTCCGCTTTGGACGGTGTCGAGGTGCTGCTGTCCGGCTGGGGTGCCCCGCAGCTCGACTCCGTCCTGTTAGGACACGCGACGAGCCTGCGCGCGGTGCTGGTCGCGGCGGGCTCCGTCCGCCCGCTGACCACGCCCGAATTCTGGGCCCGCGAGATCCCGATCGTGTCGGCGGCCGCGGCGAACGCCATCCCGGTCGCGGAGTTCACCCTCGCGCAGATCCTGCTGGGCCTGAAGCAGGTGCACCGGATCTCCCGTGAGCTGCGTGAGCGGCAGGCGTATCCGCCCGATCCCCGCGTCGCGGGCGGTTACCGCTCCAAGGTCGGGCTGCTCGGCCTGGGTGAGATCGGGGTGCTGGTGGCCTCCCACCTGCGGAACTTCGACGTCGAGGTACTGGCCAGCGACCCGGTGGTCGACGCCGCGAAGGCCGCCGACCTGGGTGTCCGTCTGGTCGAGCTCGACGAGCTGTTCTCGTCCTGCGCCGTGGTCAGCCTGCACGCGCCGTTGCTCCCGGAGACCGAAGGCCTGGTGAACGGCGACCTCGTGGCTCGACTGGAGCCCGGCGCGACCCTGATCAACACCGCCCGCGGCGCGGTCGTCGACGAATCGTCGGTGATCCCCGTGCTGGCCGAGCGCCAGGACCTGACGGCGATACTCGACGTCACGTTCCCGGAGCCGCCGGTCGCCGGCTCGCCGCTGTACACGCTGCCCAACGTCGTGCTGACGCCGCACCTGGCCGGCGCGATGAGCGCCGAGCGTGGCCGGATGGGCGAGCTCGTGGCGGCCGAACTGCGCAGGCTGATACTGGGGCACCCGCTGCAGCACGCGGTCGCGCCCGCGGCCGCGCACTTGCGCGCGTAGGCCTGGGCGGGATCTGGGCGCGAGGTCCGGCAGGCTCCCCACCGTATCTCGGATGAGGGGAAATGAAATGCGTGCATGGGTGACTCGATGCCTGACGACCGCGGCCGTGGCGGGCGCCTTGCTGGGTTCCGTGACGGCAGGCGCGCAGGCGTCGCCGCAGGGGCCGGTGGCGGAGTCCGGCAGGTGCAAGGGCTTCGTGGAGGTCGACCGGCATGAGCTCCGGAGTCCTGCGCACGCCCTATACGGCACGGTCGTTCTGTACTGGAACAGGACGTACCAGATGAACTGCGTCGTGACGTACAAGAGCGCGGCCTATGGCGTGGCCACGAACACGAACGCCTATGTGTGTACGAAGACCAACGGCAAAGAAGTATGCAGCATCGACAAGGGAGCCTTCCTCTTCCTGGCCGAAACGCACCCGCTGAAGTCGCCGGGCTGCGTGCGCTGGGGCGGCCTGGCGACCGGCATCGACGGCTTCAGCTACGCGGTGAACAAGCCCTACGGGCACTGCTGAGGACTCGTGAGTGTTGCCGACGGCCAGAACCGTCGGCAGCACTCACGACCCCAGGCGGTGAACGCGGAACTTCCGGCGGGGGCGGGTACCGCGCATATTGGTCTAGACTTTTCGGCCATGCGCGGTACCACGGTGTTGCCGGGAACGGCCTGCGAGGTGTCGAAGCCGGGGGAGCTGCCACTGCACCGGCTGGAGCTGACGGCCCAGGACGCGCTGCCGTTCGCAATCGGCACGTTCGACACGATCGGGCCGTTGTCGCGGGCGACCTTCCCGCACCGGCACACGTTCCACGAGATCGTGTTCGTCACCGGCGGCACCGGCGCGCACGTCGTCGACTTCGTCCGCTGGGAGCTGCGGCCGCCGCAGCTGGCCGTGATCGCGCCGGGCCAGGTGCACCAATGGGACGTGCGGCGGCTGACCGGGTCGGTGCTGCTGTTCACCGACGACTTCCTGCTCGACCATCCGGCCGACCGCGAGACGCTGCGGCGGCTGAGTGAACAGCCGTGGCCACTCGACGAGCGGTCGCATGACCGCACCGCGCGGCTGATCGCCGAGCTCGAGGAGGAATTCCGGCTCGGCGCGCCCGGCTCGGAATCGGTCTTGCGCGCGTTGCTGCACGTCCTGATCGTGCGGGCGGGCAGGCGACCGGGCACGCCGGAGTCCCGTCCGCCCGCACGGGCCAACGCGGTGGCGGCCGAGTTCGCGCGGCAGGCCGCCAGCTCCGACCTGGGCCTGTGGTCGGTGCGCGCGCACGCGGAACGCATCGGCGTCACCCCCGGCTACCTGGCCGAGGCGGTGAAGGCCGCGACCGGCCGGACGGCAGCGCACCTGGTCAGGGAGGCGCGCACGCGTGAGGCGAAACGGTTCCTGCTGGGCACGGACCTGACCGTGCGGCAGGTGGCGAGCCGGGTCGGCTTCGCGGATCCGGCGTACTTCTGCCGGTTCTTCCGGCGGGAGACCGGGCTGAGCCCCGGCGACTTCCGGCGGACGGGTGACGCCACCCCGGACTTTCACCACGACTGACGGCCTGAGTCCATCGCCGGTGGCTGATCTTCTCCCTAACGTCGTCTGCATCCCCCACGAGGAGCAGACATGGACGAAGAAGACAGCAAGCTCAGCCGCAAGACCTTGCTGCGTGCCGCACTGGCCGCCGGCGTCGCGGCGCCGGTCGCACTGCTCGGCGGGCCCGCGCTCGCTCGCACCACCGTCGCGAGCGGGCAGGTCCCCGAGCTCACCCCCGACTGCCACGACGGCGACGAGCCGACGATCGCGCAGACCGAAGGTCCTTATTTCAAGCCGAATTCCCCCGAGCGCACGACGCTCACCGGCCCCGGCACCCGTCTCGTCGTGAGCGGCTACGTCTTCGGGCTGGCGTGCCGTCCGGTCGCGCGGGCGTTGCTCGACTTCTGGCAGGCCGACGTCAACGGCGCGTACGACAACGTCGGCTACGCCTTCCGCGGCCACCAGTACACCGACGCCAACGGCGCCTTCAAACTGACGACGATCGTGCCCGGCCTGTACCCCGGCCGCACCCGCCACATCCACGTCAAGGTCCAGGCGCCGGGCCGTCCGATCCTGACCACGCAGCTGTACTTCCCGAACGAGCCACGCAACAACACCGACTCGATCTTCGACCCCCGGCTGCTGATGACGGTCCGCGACTCGGGCGGCACCCGCGAAGGCGCGTTCGACTTCGTGCTCAACGTCCCGCAGACCCCGACGACCACCACCGCTCCGCCCAGTTCGACCACCAGGCCCACGACCTCCACCCCGCCCGGGGGGACGACCTGGACGGTGGGCACCAGCTACGCCGCCGGCGCCCAGGTCACTTACGACGGCCGCGGTTACGTGTGCCTGCAGGGGCACACCGCCCAGCCGGGCTGGGAACCGCCCTCCGTCCCCGCGCTGTGGCGCGCGGCGTGACGGGCCGTCGCTGAGGGAGGAAAACGCGGGCGGATCCCGCCGGATGCGCCGTGAGGCGTACGGGATCCGCCCGCCCAATACTCTTGGCGCATGCCTCGCTATCTGGTCGTGCACGACTACGGGATGGGTGGCCTGTGGTGGTGGCTCATCGCGGGATCTCCCGAGGAGATCGTGCTGGCCCTGTCCGAAACCGAGGTGGTCTCGGACGCCGAGACGATCCACCAAGCGGAAGGCTGGAGTCTCGAGGAGGTCGAGCTGGACGGGGCATTGCCCGTGCCGCTCGACAGCATGCGCGATGTCCGGGTCAAGCAGCGTGAGCACCCGGATTTCGGGGCGACCGCGGGCAGGAGCCCGATCTATCTTCGGTTGCCCGACGACGACGGCGCTTGGCTGGTGGAGCTCGGCGCGGATGGGCGGAGGCTTCGCCAGGTCGAGGTCCCTGCCGATGGCCCGGCGCTCAAAACCGACGCGTGGCCGTTCAACCCGCCTCTTGACCTCTACGACCCGCAGTACGCCGCCATGGAGATGGAGGCGGCAGACTTCGAGGCCGCTTGGTGTGCCGCTCGTCCGGATCCTGACGCTTGGTGAAGGGAGCCTTCACCGACCAAGGCGGCCCGGTCCCGGTGACAGCGCCGAGCTCCCGTAGCCGTTTTGACAGTGACGGGAGCCTGAGTCACCGTTTGAATGGTGACGAAACTCGACGAGTACCTCTACTTCGTGGCCCGCGCTTTCGACGGGATGCTCGGCGCGCTGGCGGAGCTCGGCGACCGGATCAACACCAAGCCGGGCCTCGACGGCGCCAACAGCCCGTACGCGATCGTGTATCACTGCGCCGAGGTCGCCGAGTACTGGATCGGGCACGTCGTCGCGGGCAGGCCCACCCACCGCGATCGCGAAGCCGAGTTCAGCGCGGCGGGTGATCTGGACGAGCTGCGCCGCCGTGTCGCCGAGGTGCAGCGCCGAATGCGGGACGATCTCGCGCGGCCGGATGCCGAGCCGGTGAATCGGCCGGATCGCAGTTGTCAGGGGCCTGATTTGCCGCTGGCCCGCGCGGGTGTGCAGCTGCACGTCTTGGAGGAGTTGGCGCAGCATCACGGTCAGCTGCAGATCACCCGCGACCTTCTCCTCGTGTCATGACGACCGACGCGTGGTTCGACGATCTTCGGGTCGAGGACCTTCGCGCGGGCTTCGGCGTCAAAAGGGGCCGTGTCGGCGAGGACGTCTTGCCCACCTGGGTACGCCTCGCCGATGCTGGAAGCCGGGTATCTGTACGGGTTTCGCGCTGAGCGTCTCGGTGTCCGGGGCCGATCCGGCTGAGATAACGGGACTGTCACTAGGGGTTTGGGTTTGCCTGGGTCGACTCCAGGGCGGTCCCGTATGAACATTTCCGCTGCCTGGGCCGGGTTGGGTGGTGGGTCGCTGCGGAAATATCCATACGGACCGGGGGCACGTTGTCGCGACCAGGTTTCCGCTCGCTGAAGCCCCAGCCGGGGTTGTGGTGGTTGCCTGGGTGGTCGGTCGGGCTGCCCCAGCCGGGGCCGGTGGTGTGCGCGGTGTCAGGTTCGGCTGGTGTGCAGGGTGTTGCGGCGAGGAGCACGTGCCGGGTCGATGAACTCCGGTGGAATGAACTCCGGATAGCCGTCGACGGCGATCCGCACTTCCCAGTCGCTGGAGTGGATGAGGCGGTGGTGTCGGCCGCAGAGCAGGACCAGGTTGTCGATCTGGGTTTCCCCGTGATGTGCCCAAAAGACGATGTGGTGTGCGGTACAACGCTGCGGCGGGGCATCGCAGCCGGGGAAGGCGCAGCCGCCATCGCGGATCGCGAGTGCGAGGCGTTGTGCTGGGGTGGCGAGGCGTTGGGTGCGGCCGACATCCAGCGGTGCACCTTTAGCATTCAACGTGACGGGGATGATTTTGCAGTCACACGCCAAGATCCGAGCCTCGGTGGCACTGATGTCCCCGACAAGGTCGAGGCAGGCCCGCCCGATCCCAGTCTTGAGTTCCTCGAGGCCGATGGTGACCACGACGTGCACGCTGTCGCCGGCCTGGGTGGGGATCTTGGGGTTGCCCATGCCGAAGGTGACGAATTCGGCGAACGCGTCCCCCAGTCGTTCCCATTGTGATCGGGTGTCGCGGCCTTCTTCTTCGGTGGCGGGGCGGGGTTTCGCCAGTGGGTCGAGGACTGCTTTCAGGCGGGCGATGGTTTCGGCGTCGGTTGTGATCTTCACGCCGTGGGTGCCGTCGCGGTGGGTCACGAACCCGAGCTCATGCCGCGGTGCCGTCGGGTCGGGATCTTTGGGTTCACGGCCGTCCGGGTCGAGCCGATCCCGCAAACTCGTCGCGGCAGCGGTGATCTGGCGCGGCCCGGCGGTACGGGCGAGATCGACGAGGATCTGCTCCCCGGTCTCGCGTTCCTCCGCCGACACCCACGCGGGCAGGGCGGCGAGTCCGGCGATGATCGGATCCAGCTGCGCCGCCCCCAGATCCCCCTCCAGCGCGGCCGAAGCGGCATACGGGGCCAGCGCCGGAATCCTCGCACCGCCGTCCTGGCGGGGGTTGAGTGCGCGGGCGCGATCGACGCGGGCTTTGGCTTCGCCGGGTTTGATCTGCACCCAGTCGACCAGTGCCTGTGATAGCACCGCGCATCCGGTTACGTCCTTCACACCACGGGATTCGATCTCCGCCAGGATCTGGCCCTGCTCCGCCTCCAGACGGCGCTTCTCCCGTTCGCGCGCGACGTAGTTCATGAGCAGCGCGTCCTTCTCGCAGCGCCACCACTCGGGCGGTGCTGCGACGGGAGGACTGTCGGTGCTGATCATGACTCCATCTTACCTGCGTCTAGAGTCCTATGCCACTAGACATGCCGAAAGTTTTCGACTATCTCGGGGCAGCCCGACCCACCATGCGAGGCGGGTATCAAGCCCCGGGCGGAGTTTCGGTGAGTCACAATGGATTGTGGCCAGCGTGCCCTCGGTCCGTATGGATATTTCCGCGGCGACCCACCACGAAATCCGGCCCAGGCAGCGGAAATGTTCATACGGGACCGCCCTGGATCCGACCCACCACCCAAGCCCAGAGCAAGCAGCCGAAAGTGGCTCCCCTGATCCAGTCGTGAGTGGTACGGCCGGTTCTAACCGGCGAAAACGCTCACGACCCCTGGGACGAGGTGGCGGTACTCGGCCGCCTTCATGTGGTTGCCGCATTCAGCCGATACTCGCCCGACGCGAGCGCGCGCCGGACTTCCGCGGCCGTCTGGTCCGCGTCGAGGTGGCCGGTGTCGATCGCGTGGCGTTCGAGATCGCCGAGTTGGCCGAACGCGCCGTGCAACCCGGTGATCGCGTCGACGTCCTTGAGTTCGCCGCCGACGCGCTCCTTCGCACGTGCCAAGGTCGTTGCCAGGTCGGGGCGGAGCACGACGTACGTCAGGTTCTCGAAAGCCTTCCGGAACGGCGGCAGGAACCACGGTCCGATGATCCCGTCGACCACGACGTCGTAGCCTCCGTGCGCGAAGGTGCGAACGGTCGCGACGATCGCGTCGACGACTACTTCGTTCTGCCGGTGCGCTTCCGGGAGATACGGCGGCACGAAACCGGTCTTGATCGCGCGGTAGAACAAATCCGTCGTCAGGTGGACGGCCGGGGTGCTCGCGTTCGTGGCCAGTAGCCCGGCGACCGTTGTCTTTCCGGAGGCGGGCGGGCCGGTCAAGATGATCACTTCGCCGTTCATGGTCACGAAAGTTAGCCGTCCGGCCTTGCGAGAAACAGTCTTTTATTTCCGGCCGGGTTCATCGCGAGGGAACAGCCGGGGCAGGAAAGCGAGCATCAGCGCCGACCACACCACGTGGGTCACCAGTGGCGCCTGGACACCGCCCGAACGCTGGCGCTGCACCCCGAAGAGGGTTCCCATCACGGCCGAAGCGAGCACCAGCGCCGGGTTGCGGGTCGCCATCGTGGTGAGCACGTAGAGCGCGGTCGACGTGCGCACCGGATGCGGGCCCGCCGCCGAATACACCGCCCCGCGGAAGAAGACCTCCTCGGCCGCGCCGTTGGCCAAGGTGGTCAGCACGACCGAAGCCGTCGAACCGCGGTGGGCGTAGGTGAGCACGCCCGCGATCGCCCGGCGCAGTGGCGGGATCCGGCGTGCCACGAGCGCGACGGCGTAGAACACCGCGAACGCGCTCGCACCGGTCAACGCGGGCGGCACGACCTCGCGTCGGCCACGTGGGACCGGGCCGGCCGCCGATGCGCCCGCCAGCCAGGCGGCCGCGACCGCTCCGGTGAGGCCGTAGAACCGGGGCGAACCGGGTTCGCTCGCGAGGGACTTGCCGAGCAGCGCCGCGCCGGTGACCGTCACGCCCGCCAGGAAGCCGCGCTTCATGCGGACCGTTCGGCGAGTGCTTGGAGCACCGCGTCGTCGTAGCCCATGGGCTCGAACTCGACGATCGAGCGGATCGAGGCGTCGCGGACGACGACCTCGTTGGTCATCGAGTCGACCAGCGCGCGGCCGGTGCGGGTGTCGATGTCGGTGACCAGCGCGAGCCAGTACGACGACAATCGGGGCGAGAGCAGCGGGACGCCGACGATCAGCAGGTGCCTGCCTTCGAGGTCGGCGACGCGGCGCAGCATGTCGCGGTAGGCGAGCACCTCGGGGCCGCCGATGTCGAACGTCCGGCCGATGGCCTCGGGGTGGCCGAGCACGCCGACCAGGTAGCGGATCACGTCCGTGACCGCGATCGGCTGGGTGCGGGTGGCGACCCAGCGCGGGGTGATCATCGCGGGAAGGTGCTCGACCAGCTGCCTGGTCAGCTCCCAGGAAATGCCGCCGTGCCCGATGATGATGCCCGCGCGGAGCACCGTGACCGGCACGGTCGCCGAGGCGAGGAGCTGCTCGACTTCGCGGCGGCTGGCCAGGTGCTCGGACAGCTCGTCGGCGTCGTCGCCGAGGCCGCCCAGGTAGATGATCTGCTCGACGCCAGCCTCGGCGGCCGCGCCGGCGAAAGCCCGTGCCGCGTCGGCGTCGCGGCGCTGGAAATCCGTGCTGTCGAGCGAATGGACCAGGTAGTAGGCCGCGTCAGCGCCCTTGAAGGCCGAGCGCAGTGAGGCGGGGTCCGAGACGTCGCCGTGGACGGCCTGGCCAGCGCCCGTGTACCGCTCGGGGTGACGCGTCATCGCGAGCACCTCGTGCCCGGCCGCTTCCAGCGCGAGGCCCAGCCTGCCGCCGACGAATCCCGACGCGCCTGCCACGAGCACTCGCTTCGCTTCGGCCATGGTCCGACGGTAACCGGGTCGAGCCTTGCCCGCAGAACGTGAAGATCACCCGATGACCGGGTGCGGAACACACACCCGAGATCCGGAGACGATGACTGGCTGCCCGCACCCGATCACAGGAGGATTTTCCTTTCACGGCTGGGTAATGGATCGCCTTGTGGAAGGAAGCTGGACGCGATGGATGCTTCGTCACCGGTTTCGCCGATGGCCGCCACCGTGACGAATGCGGCGACCACGCCGCGCGAGCTGTCCGAACCCGCGTTCTGCCTGGCCGTGGTGGGCGGCGGGCCCCGGTCGACCTACGCCTTGGAACGCCTGTCCGCGACCATCGACCGGCTCGCGGGCCGTCGGCTCGAGGTCCACCTGTACGACGACGGCGGAGACTTAGGCGCCGGGCAGGTGCACAGCGCGGACCAGCCGTTCACCAGCTACCTCAACCGTGCCACGCATCAGGTCGGGTTCGCGGCCGGCTACGCCGACGAGCTTCGCCGGATGGGCGTCAGCGTCACGCTGCACGCCGAGGAGGTCACCGATCTCGTTCCGGCGGACGGCGGCCGCTGGGAGGTCGTGTCGGCCACGGGTTCGCACTGCGTCGCGGATCAGGTGCTGCTGATCACCGGGCACTCCAGCAACGACTACTCGGACGGGGTGGGGCCGGGGGAGTACCTCGCCTTCGCCAAGCGGACCGGCGCGGTGTACGTGCCGAGCGCGTATCCGTTGCAGGAAGCCCTTTCCTTGGAGGAACCCCGCCCCGGTTCCACGGTCGGCTGCGTCGGGCTCGGGCTGACGGCGATCGATCAGATCCTCTACCTCACCGAGGGCCGCGGCGGCCAGTTCCTCCTCGACGGCGAGCGGCTGCGCTACCAGGCGTGCGGCATGGAACCCGCGTTGATCTTCGCGTTCAGTCCGAGCGGCATTTTCCCTTACACCAGGCCGATCAACCGCAAGGAGCAGCCGAACCAAGGCCGGTTCCTGACCAAGCCCGCGATCGACCGGATCCGGAAGTCCTCGGGCACGGACGTCGGCGACGACCGCCCCCGCCTGGACTTCGACGCCCATGTGATGCCGCTGATCCAGCTCGAGATGGCGTACGTGCACTACCGGACGTTGTTCGGGCCCGTGGCGGGCGACCTGATCGTCGAGAGTGTCCACGAGGACTACGAGCGTTTCCTGACACTGCCGATCGAGCCCGGCGGTATAGATCGCCTGCTGCCGGGTGTCGACGCGGTCGTCAAGACGCTGCCGAAGCAGCTGGTCACCGAGCCGATGATCAAGCGGTTCGACTGGCAGACCATGCTCGCGCCGATCAGTACTCCTGCCGGAATGACCCCCGGCGAGTTCCGCATGGCCTATCTGGAGTTCCTGGACCGCGATCTGACCTGGGCGATCCAGGGCAATGTCGGCAACTCGTTCAAGGCCAGTGTGGACGGCGTCTGGTCCGACCTGCGCGACGTGCTCGGCTACGCGGTCGACGGCGGCGGGCTGACCGCCGATTCGCATCGGCGGTTCCTCGCGTACCACCGGCGTTGCCAGAACAAGCTTTCCGGCGGCGCCGCGCCGGAGGTGATGGCGAAGATCCTCGCGCTGGCAGAGCACGGGGTGCTGGACGTCTCGGCGGGGCCGCGCGCGGAGATCCGGCTCTCGGACCGGAATTTCGTGCTGCACGGGCCGATGACCGGCTTGACGGCCGAACTCGACGTGCTGCTCGACGCCCGCGTGCACGCGTTCGACCCGGCACGGGACATCCGGCCGCTGTACCGCAATCTCCTCGGCCGCGGCGTGGCCGGTCTCTGGCGCAACACGACACCGGGCCAGGAGGATTTCGTGCCCGGCTTCCTCGACGTCGACGAGCGGTCACGGTTGACGGGCCACGACGCGATCACCGTGCTCGGGCCCGCGGCCGCCGCCCGTGCCACCTACCAGTTCTCGGTGCTGCGGCCGGACGACAACGACGTCGTCATGCGGGAGATCGTGGCTTGGCTGCACGGTTTCTGGGCCGCGCTCGACAACCGGAGGCTTCCGTGACCCACCTCGACAACGCGCTGGCGCGCTATTACGACGAGCTCAAAAGCGCCCATGAACGCGTACCAGCGGTCGGATGAGTTCGAGCCGTCGGAGAACTTCCTGCCCGAGTTCGACCTGCCGGTGCTCGACTCGACCATGGAGAAGTTCCTTCAGCCGTGACGAAGACGTTCTGCTCGACGATCAACGTCGCGCGCGCGGTCACTTATCATCGCGGCGCCGACGGAACGTGCTGGGCGCGTCCGAGCACCTGATGTCGATCTGCTCGGGGTCGTGGTCTTCGGGGTGCTCATCTCGGCGACCGGATTCGGGATGGAGACAGGACTTCAGGTCTCGGCGGGGTTGGCGGCCGCACTGCTGGGTGCGACCGCGGTGGCGTCCTTCCGCAACGTCACACCTGCCGCGCCCGGCCCTTGATCTCCGAGAACAGTTCTTCGACCCGCGCACGCATGCTGCGCCCGCCGTCGAGGCCTGTCCAATGCCGCCGGACAGTTCCGACCAGCCGGTAGCACATGTCGATGGGCACCAGGAAACAGTCGGTCCCGCGCGCGGTCTTGTGCAGGAGTATCGCCTCGACATCCGGCTCGGCCGCGGTCACAAGTGGGTGGCCGACGGTCAGCCTGGTCCAGAGCCCGGGGCTCAGCACGCATTCGGTGGCGCCTGCCGGGCTCGGGCAGAACCCCGTGACCTGCAACCCGCGCCGCAGGAAGAACGCGGAGTCCGCCGGGGTGTCGAGCAGCTCCCAGTCGATGCCGGTGATCGGGCGGCCGGGGTCCCACAGGTAGCGCTCGGGCACCGCGCGATACCGGGAGTCGTGGGTGAATGCCAGGAAACAGGCGCGGCAGGCGCACAGCAGGCGACGGCCGCCGGTGTCGGCGAGGTGCGCGTGGCGGGCGGCGACCGGGGTGCCGCAGAGTTCGCAGACCTCGATCACGACGGCGGCCCCATGCCGATCTGGAGCAGCGCGGCCGGGCGGCCGGTGAACTCGACCGCTGTCACCTCCGGCGCAGCCTCGAGGATAGCGGCCTCGAGCTGCTTCTGGACCGGGACCGTCGTGGCCGGGCAGCCGTCGAGATCGATCCGCAGGCGCACCACACCGTCGGGATCGATGCCGTCGTAGCCGAATCCGCCGACTCTTTCGACCACGCGGCGGACTCTGGAATCGGCGTCGAGCGGGTGTAGATCGTGCAGCAGCAAGAGATCTTCGAGCAGCTTGTCCTCGGCCGCCACGCCGATCAGCGACGGGTCGTGCTCACGGAGGATCGAGAGGAAGCGGCGGAGCCCGTCGCCGTACAAACCCATGAGCAGCCGCACGATCTCTTCGGCCTGGTCACGGGCAGGACCGGAGCGCAGGCCTGCGAGCAGTTCTTCGATGCGTTCGCCTACGGGGCGCGTCATGCGTTCACCACTGGGTCGAGTAGCCGGTTCTTCCTTGCGAAGGGACGTTCATGCTGATTTCACGGAGAATGCGGATGGCGGAGCCGGAAACGGTGCTGGTCGCGGCGGGTGCGGCGATGCCTGCCGGGTCTTCCATGAACGGCATGAACTTGTCGGGGAAGCCCGGCATGGTGCAGCCGATGCAGATACCGCCGACGTTCGGGCAGCCGCCGACCCCGTTGATCCAGCCACGCTTGGGCACGTTGCACTTGACCACCTGGCCCCAGCAGCCCAGTTTGACCAGGCATTTCGGCGAATCGTAGCGATCGGCGAACTCTTCCTGCTCGTAGTACCCGGCACGATCGCAGCCCTCGTGGACGGTGTTCCCGAACAGCCATTTCGGGCGCAACGCCTCGTCGAGCGCGATCTGCGGCGCCGACCCGGAAGCCTGGAAGAGCAGCTGCAGCAGGGTTTCCGAAAGGTTGTCCGGCTGCACGGGGCAGCCAGGCAGGCAGATGATGGGCAGGCCTGCTTTGGACTTCCAATCCCAGCCGAGGTAGTCGGGCACGCCCATGGCGCCGGTCGGGTTGCCTGCCATGGCATGCACGCCGCCGTAGCTGGCGCAGGTGCCGACGGCCAGAATCGCGAGCGCCCGGGGTGCCAGCCGGTCGAGCCAGTCGTTGGTGGTCCTCGGCTGGCCGGTGCCGGGATCGTTGCCGAAGGCGCACCAGTACCCCTCCGGCTTGTTCGTCTCGTCGGGGATGGAACCCTCGACGATCAGGATGAACGGGTCCAGCTCGCCGCGGTCCGCCCGGTGCCACCATTCGATGAAGCTGTCCGGATTCCCGTCTGGGCCGGTTTGGTAGTCCAGGAAAGGCCAGTGCAATTCGACCTTGGGCAGCCCCGGCATTCCGCCGAGAATGATCTCTTCGATGCTGGGCTGGGTAGCCGCGGTCAATGCCACCGAGTCGCCGTCGCAGCTCAGGCCACCATTCATCCACAATATATGGATGGTTGGTGGGAAATTGCCGCGTTCGGCCGTGACCATGGAACACCTTCCCTGGCGACTCAATTTCGGAGAAGTCGCTCACCGTAGTCCTGTGTGCCGACCTCGGCAAGGTATGCTGGCCTGGTGATCGAATCGGCCGGGCAGTCGCGCGGGGAGTCGATCGAGGTGCTGCCGGTGGTGATCACGACCAGTGTTTTCCGCGCGCGGCCGTCTTCCGTTCCGGAAATACAGAACTTTCTCCGCCGCTGCCTTTCGGATTCGCCGCTCACCGAGGCGGACAGCCGCGAGGTGGGAAAAACGATCTATAACGCGCTTCTCGAAGCGGCGGGTTCCGGCATGATCCAGGTTTCCTGCCGTCGTTATCCGAATCGCGTCGAATTCGACGTGCTGCCCGCGGAAACACCACTGCTTCCGCCGCCCGCCCGGCAGGAGCCCACCGCGACGTTCGCCGAATGGATGGCGGAAACCCTGCGCGCCAAGGGGATCACCAGGGAGACGGCGGCGGGACGGCTCGGTGTGTCGCCGAAGACGGTGGCCCGCTGGCTCGGCGGGCAGACCGAGCCCAGGCTGCGCGAGCTGCGCCGGATCCAGGAAGAGTTCGGTGACGTGCGGCTGACGTGAGCCGGGACAGAAGTGTCCGGCTCAGACGCCGAAGCCCAGGCCTTCGTGCTTGATCGGACTGGTCGCCTCGGTGCCACGGCCGGGCATGGCGAGTTCGATGGTGCAGCCGTCGGCGTCGGAGCTGACGTCGACCCACTCGCAGATCTGGTTGGACATCCAGAGCCCGCTGTCGGCCTGATGGAGGTGCGGGGGCCGCAGCGGCTGGTCGGTGTGCAGCGTGCAGACGACGCGCCCGGCGGCGGCGCGCACCCAGACGATCGCGCGGTCGACGCCCCGCTCGACCAGCTTGGCGAGCACCTCGCCGACGGCGATGTCGAACATCGCGATGGCGTTCTCCGCGACCAGGATCGGCGTCGCCTTCTCGAGCACGTGCCGCCGCACGGCGACGAGGTCGCCCTCGAAACGGAAGAGGTCGGCCGTGCTGCCGGGTGGCGGTGGCGAGGTCAGGGATCTGGCGAACTCCTCGGGCGCGACGAACTGCGCCGATGGCTCGGCGCGGCGGCCGACCACGCATTCGGGATGCGTGCGGTGCACGTCTTCGACGATGCCGGCCTCTACGATCCTGGTGTCGTACGCGCAGATCATCGAGATCCTGGTGCCTGCCAGTACGACGTTGAGTTTCGCTTCCCGGCGCTGCGCCGCGATCACTTCGCGGCGTGACCGGCCCATCCAGGTCTGCTCCGAAAGGATGCGCACACGGGCACCGGGGATGACCGGACCGCGGTGTGCGCAGTAGCGCCGCACCGCGTCCGCGCGCTCGGCGTAGTCGAGCCGGTCAGCGTCGGCGCCCATCGCTTCGCGGAACAGTTCCAGGTTCTTCGCCGTGATGGCGATGAGCACGGGTTCCTCACCACGTAGGCCGTCCTCGGCGAAGGGAACGGCCATCGCGAGGAACTCCGCGTCACTGCCGTAGACGCAGCCCTGATGCCGAAAACCCGGCTCCATTTGACCTCCAGCTATTGGGACGAATGGAGACTACCCGCGCCATCGCGATTTCGGTATTGCTTCTCGAGGTCATTTCATCAGCGTGATCTAAGCCCATTTATGTCCCGGAAAATCTTTTTGCGGACAGTACTGTCCAGTGGGCCGGAATTCCCTTTCCGGCCCACTGGATCAGTTAGACGACCGCGCCCGAGGTCTGATGTTTTCTCTTTCGGACACCGGCGCCGGGATGGCGAGCGTCGAGCATGATCGCGACCGGGGCCGCGGTCAGCACCGTCGACGCCGTGCCCGCCGCCAGCCCGATCAGCAACGCCACGGCGAAATCGGCGAGCGAACCGTCACCGAGCACCAGCAGGGCGAGCAGCATGAACAACACGCCGAGGCAGGTGTTCACGGTGCGCGGCAACGTCTGGAGCACGGCCGCGCTCATCACCGAGGCGAAACCGTCCTTCGGCCGCGCGGCGCGCAGCTCGCGCACCCGGTCGAACACCACCACCGAGTCGTTGACCGACAGCCCGATGACGGTGAGCAACGCGGCGAGGAAGACGCCGTCGACCGGTTTTCCCAGCCAGGCGAACGCACCGACGACCACCACGACGTCCGCGACCAGCGAGGCCACGGTCGCGAGGCCGAGCCGCCAGTCGAACCGGACCGCCAGGTAGCCCAGCTGCGCCGCGACGGCGAGCCCCAGCGCGAGCACTGCCTTGGTGCGCAATTCGGCGCCGACACTCGGCCCGATCTGGTCGTCGCGGGTCTGCTGGGCGCCACCGGTCGCGCCATCCACCAGCGCCTTGATCTTCCCGGCGGTGGCCTCGTCGATCGGTTCGGTCCGCACGGTGACCGTGGTGTCCCCGGAGGACGCCACCACCGCGCGGTCGAACCCGGCGCCGGTCAGCGCGGCCCGCACCTTGCCAGGGTCGACCGGATGCCGGGCGGTGTACTCGATCATCCGCCCGCCGGTGAATTCGACGCCGAGATTCAGCCCGTGCGTCGCGACCCCGGCCGCGCACACCGCGACCAGCACCAGCCCGGCGACGAGCCAGCGGCGTGGCCTGCGGAACAGCTGAGGCACCTTGGTGGTGAGCCAGATCCGCACCCTGCTGAACCTCGCCAGCCCGCTCAACCCTGGATGTTTCTGCACGAAACCGTTCTGTGCGGCCAATTCCACCAGGACCTGGCCGAGCACGAGCGCGCTGAACAGCGACGACAGGACACCGATCACGAGCGTCACGCCGAAGCCCTTCACCGGCCCGGCGGCCAGCCAGAACAGCAGCCCGGCCGCGATCACCGTGGTGATGTTCGTGTCGGTGATCGCCGTGAGCGCCCGGCGGAACCCGACGGTCGCCGCGCGGTGCAGCCGTTTCGACCGGGACATCGCGTATTCCTCGCGGGCCCGCTCGAAGATCAGGATGTTGGCGTCGATGGCCATCCCGATCGCGAGCACGAATCCCGCGAGCCCCGGCAGCGTCAACGTCGCTCCGAGCGCGAGCAGGACGGAGTACGAAACGGCCGCGTAGCCGAGCAGGGCGAGGATCGCGAGCAGGCCGGCCAGCCGGTAGGCGACCAGCAGGAACGCCGCGGTGAGCGTGAGCCCGGCCAGCGCGGCGATCGCGCTGCTCTTGATCGCCTCGGCGCCGAGTGTCGGCCCGACCACCCGCTGCTCGGCGACCTCGACCGGCACCGGGAGCGCGCCCGAGCGGATCACGAGCGCGAGGTCTTGCGCTTGCGCGCGGGTGAAGTCGCCCGTGATCTGCGTGGTGTCGCCGATGATCCCGGCACCACAGCCGATCGACTGGTCCATCTGCGGCGCGGACACGATCTTGTCGTCCACGACGATGGCGACCCGGCGCGCCGGTGCCCCGGACGGCGCGCACGCCGCGTCGGCGGTGATCTTCTGCCACGCCGAGGTCGCCTTGTCCTGCAAGGTCATCGAGACGACCCAACGCCCGGTGGTCGAGTCGTTCACCCCCTGCGCGTTCTTGACGCCTTCGCCGGTGAGCGCGGTCGCGCCGAGCAGCAGCGGCTGCCCGCCGGGGTCGTTGAGCACCTTCTGTCCATCTTGGACGGTCTGGCCCGGTGTGCCGAGTACCGGCCGCACCGAAAGCTGAGCGGTACGCCCGAGAATCGCGATCGCCTCTTGGGGATCTTGCACTCCTGGCAGTTCCACCAGGATGCGGTTGTCGCCGGACCTGGCGAGCACCGGCTCGGCGACTCCCAGTGCGTCGACCCGTTTGCGGATGACCTCCATCGCGTCGTCGGTGGCCTTGGCGTCGGCCTTCATGGTCGGGGAATCGTGGGTCTCCAAGACGATCTGGGTGCCGCCCTTGAGGTCGAGTCCGAGTCGGGGCTGGCTGGTGAGCAGGAGAAAAGCGGACGCGGCGAGGACGGCAAGGGACAACAAGCCCCTGACCAGCAGACCTCGCCGCGCTGATGCGCGCGGCATAGGGAAAACCTCCAGTGGAACGGAAGGAACGGTGTCGTCAGATTCCGTTGCCGAGAGGAGGTGCGCGCCCGCCGACCGGGCCCGCGCCGGTGGTCGCGGGGGAGCGGTGAGCCGCCAGCGCGACGGGCTCGCCGTATCCCCGCTGATCGGCTTGCGCCGTGCCGGGCGGAAGGTCGATCGGGGTGTGGCCGGGCAGTTCGCCCTGGGAAGTGGCGGTGAAGCGGGTGATGAATCCTGGTGCTTCGGCCTTCGCGACGGCGCCCGCCGTGATGCCGCGAACGGGTGCGGGCGCGGCGACCGGGGTGGCGACCACGAGGGCGGCCAGCACCTGCAGCAGGACGAGCAGCGCGGAACGATACGGCGACAGCCGCCCCCGCTTCGTCCCGCCGCTCACCCGATTCACCCTAGCCGATCTTCCAGGTGGGTGAGCACGGCTCGGATCGAGGGGCTGGCGTCGGCGCTGAGCCGCCAAGCCGCGCGGACCTCACGCTTGGGCTGTCGTCTCAGCGGACGGGCGACGAGGTGGTCGCCCATCGGCGGCCGGGCGAGGCGAGGGATCAGCGCGATGACCTCACCGGCGCTGACGAGGGCCAGCTGGGTGGCGAAATCGTCGACGAGATGACGGACGTCGGGATCCGCGTCCGGGAACAGCCGCCGGAACCACTGATGGCACACCGTGCCCGGCGGGCTCGTCACCCAGGCCTGTCCCGCGAGATCGGCGCCGGTGAGCGGCCGGCCGAGTTTCGCGAGTGGATGCGAGCGGCTCATCACGACGTCGCCGACATCGGTGTGCAGCAGCCGCTGGGTCAGCGAGCCCGGCAGGGGAGCGGGCAGTCCGTCGGCGTCGTGGACGAGCGCGAGGTCGGCGGTACCGGCGTCGACGCTGTGCAGTGCCTGATCCGGATCCTGCTCGGTGACCTGCACTTTGAGCTCTGGGCAATGCTTCGCCAGGTGCGGCAGGGCGGGCGCGAGCAGCCCGCGGATCGCGGTCGAGAAAGCGACCACCCGCAGCACCCCGCGCGGCGCGCCCGCCGAGACCGACCGTGCGGCCTCGGCACACCGTTCGAGCGCCTGGAACACCTCGGGCGCCGAATCGGCGATCGACTGTCCGGCCGGAGTCAGCACGACCCCGCGGCCCGCCTGCGCGAGCAGCGGGACGCCGACGTCCCGTTCCAGCCGCTTGATCTGCTGCGACACCGCCGACGCGGTGAACCCGAGCTCATCGGCGGCGCGCGCCAGCGTCCCGAGCGCCGCCACCGACCGCAACGCTCGTAGTGCCCCGACGTCGATCATGAAGCCAGACTACGCAATATCACCAAAAAAGCATCGCTGGACCGCAGGTATCGAGCCCGGCAGGCTCGTTCCCATGACCGATCTGCTCTTCGGCACCAACCTCGTCGCCATGGTGACCCCGATGGAACCCGACGGCTCTGTGAGCCGGCCGGGTCTTGATGGCCTCGTCGACCACCTGCTCGCCACCGGCTGTGACGGCATCGTCGTCGGCGGTACCACCGGCGAGTCACCCACCCTGACCGACACGGAGTCGGCCGACCTCGTCCGCACGGTGTCCCGGCTGGTCGGGGGTCGCGCCAAGGTGATCGCCGGCGTCGGCACCAACAACACGGCCACCAGCATCGAGCGCGCCCGCGAAGCGTCGTCCGCAGGCGCGGACGCCTTGCTCCTCGTCTGCCCGTATTACTCCCGCCCGACCCAGGCCGGCGTGATCGCGCACTGCACGGCGGTCGCGGACGCGACGGAGTTACCCGTGATGCTCTACGACGTTCCCGCCCGCGCGGGCATCGCGATGGAGCCGTCGACCTTGCTCGAACTCGCGTGCCATCCCCGGATCCGCGCGGTCAAGGACGCCAAGGGTGACCTGTTCGAGGCCATGTCCGTGATGGCCCGGAGTCCGCTGGCCTACTACTGCGGCATCGACGAACTCAATCTGCCGTACCTCGCCTGTGGTGCGGCGGGCTTGGTCAGCGTGGTGGGCAACGTCGCGGCTGACCGCAACGCCGCGCTGATCCAGGCCGTGCGTGACGGCGATCTCAAGTCGGCTCAGGTGATCCAGAGTGAGTTGATTCCGTTGACGGAAAGGATCATGCGCACTTCGCAGGGCGCCATCATGGCCAAGGCCGTGCTGGCCGAACGCGGGATCATTCCGCACGCGTCGGTCCGGCTTCCGCTGCTCGAGGCCGCATTCGCTTAGTGCTTGAGCGGGTGTGGCTCTGCTGCGCGTCTCTGTGGCCCGGCCTTGGGTGAGGGCCTCCCTCGCCCAAGTCGGCTTTTGTGAAGGGAGCCTTCGTTCAGCTATGCGTCAGGGCTCCGGCAAAGTCGCCCCTCTCGTGTCGGCTGAGCGCACCAACGCCACTTATGCAACGCTGAGCGACACATACGCCCCGTTCGCTTCTCCCGACTGGCCCCAAAACTCGCGCAAAAGCGACAATGTGGGACAAAGTGAGCCAGCGTGGGTCCTTTGTGGACATTTGCGGGGCGCCCTGGGCGACGGTCGATCTTCGCGAAACCCGAGTTTGGGCCATTGGACTGCCTGAACTCGGGTTTCGCGAAGCCGCGAAGCCGACCTTGCCCCACTCGCCAAAGCGTGGTGGGGGAGGCCCTCACTAAACCTCAAGCCCGGCAGCGGTGATTTCACAGTGGAGCCTTGTCGAACGCGGGCCGCACAGGCAGCATTGAAAGGCGCTTGAATCATCCAAAGTGGAGAGTGGCTGAGGCCTGTGGCCATCGGGCAGGAGGAATGACCACTCCCTTCCCTTTTCAACATATAGCGCACAGGGGGGCTTGCCGCAAGACCCCTGTTGTGCCGCACAATCTCTCGCCGTAGCCAGAACCTGGGGAAACGGGAGTCGCTGAGTGCAGGGGTACGACGAAGAATTGCGGTCGGAGCGGGATTACATCGCCGGGCTCTACACGCGCCTGGACGCTGAGCGCGCGCGGGCGAAGGGGGCGTACACCGCCGCGCTGCGGGGGAGCGGCGAGGCGGTCATGGAACGGGATGTCCAGGTGCGCGCCTCGGCGAAGGAGATGAAGCGGCTGGCGTTCGGGGACGACGGGTTGTGCTTCGGGCGGCTGGACACTCTTTCGGGCGAACGTTCCTACATCGGCCGGATCGGGCTTTTCGACGAAGACAACGCGTATGAGCCGGTGCTGCTGGACTGGCGGGCGCCCGCGTCGCGGCCCTTCTATGTCGCGACCGCCGCGAGTCCGGAGAACATGCGGCAGCGGCGTCAATTCCATACGCGTGGGCGCACGGTGGTCGACTTCACCGATGAGGTGCTCGGGCGGCCCGGTGAAGGTGATCGTGGGGACGCTGCGCTGCTCGCGGCGGTCAACGCGCCGCGTGGCGAGGGCATGCGGGACATCGTGGCGACCATCCAGGCCGAGCAGGACGAGATCATCCGGCTCGACCATCCGGGCGTGCTGGTGATCGAGGGCGGGCCGGGTACCGGGAAGACCGTGGTCGCGCTGCACCGCGTCGCGTACCTGCTCTACACCCAGCGGGAGCGGATGGAACGGCACGGCGTGCTGGTGATCGGGCCCAATCCCGCCTTCCTGAACCACATCGGGCGGGTGTTGCCGTCGCTGGGCGAGTCGGACGTGGTGTTCATGACCACCGGCGACCTCGTGCCGGGGATGAGCGTGACCGCCGAGGACGAGCCGGAGGTCGCGCGGCTCAAGGGTTCGCTGAAGATGCTCGACGTGCTCGCGGCCGCCATCGCCGACCGGCAGCGGCTGCCCGAGGAGCCGATGCCGATCCAGCTGAAGGACGTCACCGTCCGGATCGACGCCGAGACCGCCGAGTGGGCCAGGGACGAGGCGCGCAAGAGTGGGTTGCCGCACAACGAGGCCCGGTCGGTGTTCGCCGAAATCGTCACGTACGTGCTGACCGAGCGGGCGATCGGCAGGATCGGCCGCGGCTGGCTGACCCGTGACGACCGCGAGGAGTGGGAGGACCTGCGGAAGTCCTTGCTCAAGGAGCTCGCGGACGACGACAAGTTCATCGCCGCGCTCGACGAGCTCTGGCCGATCATGACGCCGGAAGATCTGCTGGCGCCGCTGTACATGTCGCCGGAGCGGCTGCGGGCGGCCGGTGCGGACCTGGCGTTGGCGCGGCCGGAAGGCGCGGCGTGGACGGTGTCGGACGTGCCGCTGCTCGACGAGCTGGTCGACCTGCTCGGCCCCGACAAGCCCGTCGACACCAGCGTCGACCGGGAACGTCAGGCCGAGGCCGAGTACGCCGAAGGCGTCATGCAGATGATGAAGCTCGACCGTGAGGAGCTGGACGAAGACGTCGCGCTCGTGGCCGAGCACCTGCTCTACGCCGAGGATCTGGCGGACCGGTTCGTCGAGGTCGACACCCGTGATCTCGTCGAGCGTGCCTCCGCCGATCGCGACTGGACGTACCGGCACGTCGTCGTCGACGAGGCGCAGGAACTGTCCGAAATGGACTGGCGAGTGCTGATGCGCCGCTGCCCCGGCCGGTCGTTCACGGTCGTCGGCGACCTCGCGCAGCGGCGCTCGGAGGCGGGCGCGCGGTCGTGGGACGCGATGCTGCGGCCGTATGTGCCCGGCCGCTGGGTCTACCGGTCGCTGACGGTCAACTACCGCACCCCGGCGGAGATCATGGCCATCGCGGGCACGGTGCTCGCGGAGTTCGCGCCGGGTGTGAAGCCGCCGGAGTCGGTGCGCGCGTGCGGGTTGCGGCCGTGGTCTCGGCGTGTCACCGACGCGGAACTCGGAGCCGCCATTGAGGAATTCAACGCCGACGAGGCCGGACGGGAAGGCACGAGCGTCGTCATCGGGCCGCCGGGGATACCGGGCGTGGTGCCCGCGTCGGAGACGAAGGGCCTGGAGTTCGACGCCGTGCTCGTGGTGGATCCGGAGCGGATCCTCGCCGACGGCCCGCGCGGCGCGGCCGAGCTCTACGTCGCGCTGACCCGTGCCACCCAGCGCCTCGGCGTGCTGCATCACGGCGACCTGCCGCGGGCGTTGACGGGGCTCGTTGCGAGGAGCTGATACCTAGCACTACTATGCCTAGTGGTTCTAGGCATGGAGGCTGTGTGAAGGTCACGAAGGATCTGGTCGCCGCGTCGGCGACGCCGATGGTGCTGGGCATATTGGCCGAGGAGGACAGCTACGGGTACGCCATTCTCCGGCGGATCAACGAGCTGTCCGACGGCGAGCTGGACTGGACGGAGGGGTTGCTCTACCCGTTGCTGCACCGGCTCGAACGTCTCGGCTACGTGAAGTCCAGCTGGCAGTCGGTCGCGGGGGAGCGGCGGCGCAAGTACTACAGCGTCACCGGCTCCGGCCTGGCCGAACTCGCCGAGCAGCGCCGCCAATGGGCGACGGTCGTCGACACGCTCAAGCAGATCTGGACCGGCCCCGGCGACGCCGGGCTGGCCATCGCGGGAGGCCTCGCGTGAGCACCCCCGACGAGCTCGAGTCGCAGTTCGCGCAATGGCGCCAGTACCTCCAGAAGCGGCCTGAGCTGCGTAAATCCGACGCCGACGAGCTCGAAGACCACCTGCGTGGTTCGGTCGACGAGCTCGTCGGCGCCGGCCTGCGCGCCGACGAGGCGTTCCTCGTCGCGGTCAAACGCATGGGCAGCCTGGACGATCTCTCGCGTGAATTCGCGAGGGAGCATTCGGAACGCCTCTGGAAGCAGCTGGTGCTCACCGGCGAGCCCGACAGCCCGGCGGCGTCCCGGTCGCGCCGCGACCTGGTCGCGATGGTCGTGTGCGCGGCGGGCGCCGCACTGTCCATCAAGATCCCCGCGCTGTTCGGAATGGACCTCGAGCACGACATCACGTTCTACGGTCCCAACATCGGCCTGTTCGTGCTGCCGTGGCTGGCCGGTTTCCTCGCGTGGCGCCGCCAGGCGCCGAAACCGCTGATCGGGGCGCTGCTCGGGCTGTTCGTGCTCGGTGCGGTCGCGGCCAACGTCTTCCCGCTCGGCGACAAGTCGCAGACGCTGGTGCTGACCACCATCCACCTCCCGATCGCGTTGTGGTTCGCGGTCGGACTGTCCTATGTGGCCGATGATCCGCGCTCACCACGCCGCCGCATGGATTTCATCCGCTTCACCGGCGAATGGTTCGTCTACTGTGTCCTCATCGGACTCGGCGGCATCGTGCTGATCGCCTTCACATTCGGCACTTTCAAAGCGATCGGGATCGTTCCGGAGACCTTCGTCGGCCAGTGGCTCGTGCCCTGCGGCGCGGCGGCCGCGGTGGTGGTGGCCGGGTGGCTGGTCGAGGCCAAGCAGAGTGTCGTCGAGAACATCGCCCCGGTGCTCACCAGGCTGTTCACCCCGCTGTTCGCCTTGGGGCTGCTGGCTTTCCTGGTCGCGGTCGGCGTCAACGGCGAGGGCATCGACATCGAGCGGGACGCGCTGATCCTGTTCGACCTGCTGCTGGTCGTGGTGCTCGCTCTCCTGCTCTACTCGATCTCGGCACGCGACCCGCTCGGCCCGCCCACCCTGTTCGACACACTCCAGCTCGCGCTCGTGGTCAGCGCGCTGGCCATCGATGTGCTGGTACTGCTGGAAATCGTCGGCCGGATCACCGACTTCGGCACGTCGGCGAACAAGGCGGCCGCGCTGGGCGAGAACGTGATCCTGCTGGCGAACCTCGCCTGGTCGGCGTGGCTGACGCTGGGACTGGTGCGGCGGCGCACCCCGTTCGCGAGCCTCGAAGGCTGGCAGACGACCTATCTGCCGGTGTACGCGGTCTGGGCGTGGCTGGTGGTCCTGGTCTTCCCGCCGTTGTTCAGCTACCAGTGACCGTCCACAACTTGACGGTCTTGTCGCTGCTCGCGGTCGCGAGCAGCTTGCCGTCGGGACTGAAGGCCACGCCTTCGACCCCAGCGTGGTGATCGGCGAGGATGGCAGTCGTCTGGCCGGTCGCCACATTCCACAGCCGCACGGTCATGTCGCCGCCCGCACTCGCGAGGGTCTTTCCGTCGGGGCTGAACGCGACACCTTTGATCCCGGTCCGGTGCCCGGTGAGGGTCGCGGTGCTGCGGCCACTGTCGACGTCCCACAGCCGCACCGTGTTGTCGTCGGAGCTCGCGCCGCTGGCGAGCGTCCTGCCGTCGGGGCTGAACGCGACGCCGTAGATCCAGCCGGTGTGCCCGATGAGCGCGGCGGTGACCTTCCCCGTGGCCGAGTCCCAAAGCCGTACCGTGTGGTCGCCGCCGCCGGAGGCGACGGACTTGCCGTCGGGGCTGAAGGCCACACTTCGGATTTCTTGGACGTTGTCCGCGAAGGTGGTGGTCTTCTTGCCGGTCGCCAGATCCCAAAGGCGGATCGAGCTGCCTTCCGGGCTTGGGGGGACTGGGTAGCTACCGGCGGCGGCGAGGTGCTTGCCGTCGGGGCTGAAGGCGACACTGGTGACGTCCTCGGTGTCGTTGGTGAGCGTGCCGGGACCCGAGCTCGTCGCCACGTTCCACAGCAGCACCTTGCCGTCGGCGTCGCCAGAGGCGAGGCCCTTACCGTTGGGGCTGAACGCCACGGTGCCGACCGGGGAGGTGTGCTCGGTGAAGGTGGCCGTCGTCTTGCCGGTCGCCACGTCCCATAGCCGCACGGTCCTGTCATCAGGTCCGCCGCCGGTGGCGAGCGTCCTGCCGTCGGGACTGAACGCCACGCTGGTGACCGATCCGGTGTGACCGGTGAGTGTCGCTATCGGGTCATTGCGTGTCCAAGGCAAGGTTTGCACGATCAGCACCACGACGAGGACGACCACCACCGCGAGCGCCGCCAGTGAGCTGACGAGGATCTCGGTGCGGCGGCTGAACCGATTGGTCCGCTGAGGAGGTGCGGGTTCGGCCGCGGCGACCGGCGGGGGTGGTGCTTCCGGCGGAGTGTCCACTGTGGCCGGTGACGGAGTGGGGTCCAGGTAGGTCTTGGCCGCGGAGGAGACCAGTTTGCTGTCGTCGTCGGCGAGCCGCTCGATCTCCGCCGACGCGGTCGCGCGGACGGTGTCGTTGCCGATGCGGGCCAGGTGCGCGAGACCGTCGAGTGCGGCGAGCCGGTCGGTGGCGATCGGGCTGGTGATGGCGTTGCGGAGGTAGACGGGCAATGCCCAGTTGATGTTCTTGGCGATGACGGTGCGGCCTTCGACGTTGTCCTGCCGCTTGGGCCGTTGCTGGGGCATCTCTTCGACGACCCGGTCGTGGACGTAGCTGTAGAGCTCGTCGAGGGTGATGTCACCGTCACCGTCGAGGTCGGCGCTGCCGTCACGGAGCCCGGCGACCAGGTAGCGGGTGAACACCGACTGGGCGGCCTGGCCGTGTGGCTGGTCGCCTTCGAAGGAGTACTGGGTGGCGTCGGACGCGGTCAGCACGGTGCGGCCGCGGCCTTGGAAGCGTTGCAGCGCGTGCACGGTGGTGTCCGCCTTCGCGGTGCGGCCCGCGGGGAACGCGCCGCTGTAGCAGCAGTCGAGCACCAGCACCTTCTGCCGCGACAGGCAGCCCTCCATCGCCTGGTCGACCTGGTCGGCAGGCAGCCCGGTGAACAGTAGGTTGTCGCGCAAGGTGTTGGTCATCGCCAGGTAGAGGCGGCCGTCGTCGTCTTTGAGCCCGTGGCCGGTGAAGTAGAGCAGGGTGAGATCGTCGCGGCGCCGGTCGCGGTAGAAGTCGCCGATCGCCTGGCCGACCCGGTGATGGGGCTCGTTGATGAGGATGGTGACCTCGAACCCGGCGATCCGAGGGTCGCGGAGCACGGCGGCCAGTGCCTCGGCGTCGTGGGCGGGCGAGGTCAGCCGGCCCAGGCCGGTGTCCTGGTACTCGTAGGTGGCGATCAGCAGCGCGAGCCGCCGCCCCTCCGGGGAACCAGCATCCATTTCCCACCCGCCCGTCACGCTGGCTATCTCATCGCGGAGCGCGCCGGGCTTGTGTCGGCAATTCGTCGTCACCATCCTTTTGGCCTAGTCGTGCGGCCAAGGCTTACCGGTTCGCGTTGACGATGCCGGGTAGTGCCTGCTCGAGTGCGGCGATCAGCTTGCCGCTTTCGGAGAGGGCGGCCTCCAGGCCCGCTCGGGGTGAGTTGCCCGAGTTCTGGTGCAGGACGACGCCGAGCACCAGACGCTGGGTGGCGCCGTCCGACAACTCCGCCGCCCACATGAGCGCGCCGCCAGCCGCCGTGCTCGAACCGGTCTTGAGGCCGATCACGCCGTTGCGGCCAAGTAGCGTGTTGGTGTTGGGCATGGTCTTGCCCGCCTGAACGCTCGGCGTGGCCACGATCGCCCGGATGACCGGGTCGCGCATGGCCGCGTGCGCCAGCAGCAACTGGTCGGTGGCGGTGCTGGTGGTCGAGTCCTCGACGCCGCTGGCGCCCGTGTACTTGGTGTCGGTCATGCCGAGGCCTGCCGCCGCGCGGTTCATCTTCTCGACGAACGCCTCCTGGCTGCCCGCGTCCCAGCGGGCGAGCTGGCGGGCGATGTTGTTGCCGGACGGGATGAGCAGCAGCTCCAGCAGCTTGCGCTCGGAGAGCCGCTGGCCCGCGCGGACCGGCGCGGTGGACTCCTCCGTCGACGACGACTCAGCCTCGGCCTGCTGGTCGATGACGATGTCGGGACCCGCCTCGCCGTCGCGCAGCGGATGGTCGCGGAGCACGACATACGCGGTCATCACCTTGGTGACGCTGGCGATCGGGACTGGCGTTTGCACGCCGACCGTGCCGATGCGGCCGAGCCCTTCGACGTCGACCGCCGTCTGGCCGTCGACCGGCCAGTTGAGCGACGGCACCGAGAGCGGGCGGTGACTCGCCGAGCCCGCGATCGTGTGCGCGGACACCACCCAGATCGCGATCCCGGCCATGAGCGCCGCGACGACGGCGAGGACGGCCCAAGGGCGGCGTGAAGTGATTTTCTCGGCTGTCGGATGCATGCTCACCACTCTGACCAGCGAAGATCGTCAGACGGTCCGGGAAGTTCGACGATCTTGACCCGGTTATGTCCCGATTTCGTCCCGACGGGTGTCGAAACCGGTGATCGCCGATCGACGCGTTGACGAAAGCCAGTCGAAAGCACTGAAAAATGAAGGAGATCTCCCATGAGCAAGGTCATCACCGGAGCCACCATGTCGCTCGACGGTTTCATCGCCGGTCCTGGGGAAAGCGGCTTCGACCTGCTGTTCCAGTGGTACGGCAATGGTGACGTCGAGATCCCGTCCGAGAGCCCGAGCGTGCCCGCGTCGCGGGTCTCGGCCGCGAGTGCCGAGCTGGTGAAGGCCGAGTACGCGGGCATCGGCGCGCTGATCGTCGGGCGGCACCTCTACGACATGACCAAGGCATGGGGCGGCAGGCACCCGCTGGGCGTGACCACGGTCGTGCTCACCCACGAGCGCCCCGCCGACCGGCCGGAGGACGACGAGAACTTCGTCTTCGTCACCGAGGGCATCGAAGCCGCGGTCGCGAAGGCGCGGGAGCTGGCGGACGGCAAGAACGTCGTCGTCAACGGCGGCCAGATGGCCAGGCAGTGCCTCGAAGCCGGACTGCTCGACGAGGTCGGCGTCGAGCTGGTGCCCGTCGTGCTGGGCGCGGGCAAGCCGTTGTTCGCCGAGTTCAGCGGTGCGCCGGTGCAGTTCGACGGCCCGCACACCGTGGTCTCGGGCACCGGCGTGACCCACCTGAGGTACTCGGTCAAGAAGTAGGCTGGCCTCATGAAAGGCCTGCTTCTCCGGTTGTCCGCGGTGGACGCGGACGCGGAAGCCGCGGTCAGGGTCATCGCCTACTTCGACGAGCTGGTGGCCAGGCAGGGACGGCTGCCCGAGCTCGTGCGTGCGGCGGCGTCGCTGGCGGAATGCGTCGCCGGGCTCGAACGGGACGGCGGCGCGCCGCTGCGGTTCGGCCCGGACGGCGAGCGCGCCGGTACCGCCGTCGCCGAGCCGACGTCGGCGGAGCTGGGTGAACCGGCTGGCCGGGTCTGGCTGGAACGGCAGGGCGCGCCCAGCCCGCTCGACGATCTCGTGCTCGAACGGTTCGCGATCGCGGCGCGGTTGCTCGGCCGGGCGGATCAGGTCGTGCCCGCGCCGCACTTGGCCGACCCCGCGCTGGTCGAATTGCTGCTGGGGGAGCAGGCAGGGCCGGAGGACCGCGCGCGGGCGTTGGCGCTGCTCGGACTCGACGCCGCGCGTCCCGTGCGAGTGGTCGCGGTCGGCTGCGAGGACGGCGGGGACCCCGGAGCGGCCGCCGTCGGGCTGCTGGCGCGCGGCGGTCCGCTGCCCAAGCTGCACGTGGCCGTGATCGGCGGGGTGGCCGCGGTGGTGTCGCAGCCACGCGCGGACACCGTGATCGAGTCGCTGCGTGCCGCGCTCGACGAGCGGGCACGCGAACGCAGCACCGCCGGTCCGATCAGGGTCGGCGTCGGGGATGCCGTGCCGGGACTCGACGTCCGGCGGTCGTGGGTGCAGGCCAAGCTGGCCGAGCGGTTCGCGGTGGCAGGCGTCGAGCCGGTCGTGGTGCACGGCGATCTCGGCTCGCTGACCCTGCTCGCGGAGATCCCGGTCGCGCGGCTGCGTGCGCAGGACGACGTGCGCGCGCTCGACACGCTGGCCGCGACGCCGACCGGCGCGGCCGACGTCGCGACACTGGAAGCCTTCTGCCGCACGGGTTCGCTGCGGCAGGCGGCGCTCGCGTTGCATCGCCACCACAGCTCGGTGGCGACCAGGCTGGCGCATGTGGAGGAAGCGCTCGGCTGGCGGCTGGACGAGCCCGGCGACCGGTTCCGTGCCCGGCTAGCACTGCTCGCCCGCCGCCTCGCTCAGCGCGGCTAGTCGACGCCGAGCGCCCGCCCGAGCACGGCGATCGCCTCGGCGGCTTCGCGCTTGCTGACCGCGGCGTGCGGCACCAGCGACGAACCGTGGAACGTGCCGGGGAACAGGTGCAGCTCGGTGGTCACGCCCGCGGCGAGCAGCGCCTGGGCGTAGGCGATGCCCTCGTCGCGCAACGGGTCGAACTCCATCACCGAGATGTACGCGGGCGGGAGGCCCGCGAGGTCGGCCGCCCGCGCGGGCGCGGCGTACACCGGGACGTCCGCGCCGCCACGGACACCGGAGCCGAGGTAGCAGTCCCAGCTGATCTCGGCGCGCGGCTTGCTCCACATCGGCGTGTCGACGAACGCGCGCATGCTCGGGGTGTCGAGCCGGTCGTCGATCTCGGGCACCCCGAGGTACTGGAACGCGATCGCGGGGCCGCCGCGGTCGCGGGCCAGCAGCGCCAGTGCCGCGCAGAGCCCGCCGCCGGCGCTGACACCGTGGATGGCGAGCCTGGCCGGGTCGAAACCGAGTTCGGCCGCGTTCTTCGCGGTCCAGACCAGCGCCGCGTAGCAGTCTTCGAGCCCGCCGGGGAACGGCGTCTCCGGGGAGAGCCGGTACTCGACCGAAACGACGACGACGCCGAGTTTCCTGGCGAACTCGAGGTTCGCCGCGTGGTCGAAGTCCAGGTCGCCCACCATGAACCCGCCGCCGTGGACGTCGAGGATCGCGGCGGGCGTGGTGAGCTGCTCGGGGACGTAGATGCGGACGGGAACGTCCGGCGCGCCTTCGGGGCCCGGCACCAGCTCGTCGCGAACGAGGACGCCGGTGGCGTCGGCCCCGCCACGCAGTTCGGCGATGAGCTCCTTGAGCTGCTCGCGCGCGGCAGGCAGATCGGTCAGGTCCGATTGCGGCGGCAGCATCGGGATGGCTGCGGCGATCTCCGGGTCGAACGCGTAGGTCATCGGGTCCTCCATGGCGTCGGGTACCGGTCCGATTCTCGGCCGCCCCGACCTGGTTTTCATCCGCCACGCGTCGCCGGACCGGGCCGCACGGCCCGACGGACGCGCGGAAGTCAGCGTGCCTGTTCCAATGCGGACAGGAACGTTTCGGCGGACTGGGCGCCGGAGACGCCGTGGGTGCCGTTCAGCACGAAGAACGGGACGCCGGTGATGCCGAGCCGCTTGGCCTGGTCGATGTCGGCCTGGACCTCGGCCGCGTATTTGCTGCCCTGCAGGACATCACGGGCCTCGTCCGCGGGCACGCCGACCTCGGCGCCGAGCCGGACCAGCGTGTCGAGATCGTCGACCAGCTCGCCGTCGGCCAGGTGCGCCTTGAGGAGCCGTTCGTGCATCTGGTCGCCGAGCCCGTGCTCGGCGGCGAGGTGCCCGAGGCGGTGCGCGTCCAGTGTGTTGACCGAGATGGCACGGTCGAGGTGATACGTCAGGCCCTCGGCGGCGGCGAGCTCGGTGACCTGCCGCTGCATCGCGTCGACCTGTGCGGGCGGCGCGCCGAACTTCGTGGCGAGCATCTCCTGGACCGGGACCCGGTGGCCCTTCGCGTGTGCCGGGTCGAGCTGGAAACTGTGCCAGCGGATCTCGACCTCGTCGGCGTGCTCGAACCGGCTGAGCGCGGTCTCCATGCGCCGCTTGCCGATGAAGCACCAGGGGCACACGACGTCCGACCAGACGTCGATCTGCAGGCTCACAGCGCGCACACTCCGTCTTCGCAGACCGGCGCGTCGGACTCGCCGACGATGACCAGCGTGGGTTCTTCGGGCAGGTCGGTTTCAGGCATGGGCCACTTCCAATAGTTTCTTCTCGTTAGTAACCCCACTGTACGGCAGTATCGGCGGTGCTGTGGAAGTGTGCCCGTGTGCGAGTGGCTGTAGTCGCCGGTGCCGATCCCGGACACGTCTTCCCGGCGATCGCGTTGTGCCTGCGTTTCCTCGAAGCAGGCGACGTGCCGACCCTGTGCACGGTCGACCCGTGGGTGGACGCCGCGGCGGAACTGGGCATCGGCGTGGTCCGCCTGAACGGGCTCGCGCCAGGCCGCGAGCTGGACCTCGGCCGCGCGCTGCACGACAGGGCCGCGATGCTGGCGCCCGCGCTCGCCCCGCTGCTGACCGACCTCGAGCCCGACCTGGTGGTCTGCGACGTCATCGCGCAGGGCGGCGGCATGGCCGCGGAGCTCGCCGGGGTGCCCTGGGTCCAGCTCTCGCCGCATCCGCTGTACGAACCGTCGCGGGGCCTGCCACCCATCGGCGCCGGGCTCGCGGCAGGCGTGGGCGTCACCGGGAAGCTGCGCGACGCGGCGCTGCGAGCGGCCGCGTCGAGGTCGATTCGCCGAGGTGACCAGCAACGCGCCCGCGCACGCCAGAGCATCGGGCTGGCCGCGCGAGGTCCGGGACCGGCGGTCCGCCTGATCGCGACGCTTCCCGCGCTCGAGGTGCCGCGCCCGGACTGGCCGTCGAACACCTACGTGGTCGGCCCGCTGCTGTGGGAGGCGGCCCGGCAACGGCTGGCCCCGCCACCGGGTGACGCGCCGCTGGTCGTGATCGCTCCGTCGACCGCGTCGTCCGGAGCCGCGGGGCTGGCCGAGATGGCGATCGACGCCTTGCGGGGCATGGAAGTGCGGGCGGTGGTGTCGACGTTCGGTCCGGCGCCCGCTGATTTGCCGGAGTGGGCGCGGTCGGGCCAGGGCAGGCAGGACGAACTGCTCAGCGAGGCGGCGGTGGTCGTGTGCGGGGGAGGGCACGGCCTGCTCGCGAAGGCGTTGCTGGCCAAGGTGCCCGCGGTGCTCGTACCCGGTGGCGGCGATCAATGGGAAATGGCCAACCGGGTGGCACGCCATGGCAGCGGCGTGCTCGTCCGGCCGTCCACAGTGGACACCCTGCGTGCCGCGGTGACACGTGTGCTCGGCGACCCGAGTTTCGCGGCCGCGGCTGCATTGGCAGGCGCTTCGGCGGCCGATGTCCTTGACCCGGTTGAGGTTTGCCGCGCCGCGCTCCGCTCGTCGTGAGCCCGGTTCTGTCTCTTGGGACAGGGTTTCGATGCGCAGGGGCAGAGTCGGGGCTCGAACCGGTCCGCGGTGCTCGTTCGCGAAGAGAATCGCCCTATGGGATACAGAAAACATCGTTGGGTGGCCGCGGTACTCGTGGCATTGTGTGCGGTGGCAGGAGCCGGATTCGCGGGGGTGACCTCGGCCGGTGCCGCCGGGCAGCGGCCGATCTACGCCATCGCGCATCGCGTGAACACCGCGGACGGGGTGCGGGCCGCGCTCAAGCACGGGGCCAATGCCATCGAGATCGATGTGTGCTCCTGGTGGAATCCGAACGAGTGGCGGGCTTGGCACGACTGCTCGTCGGCGGGGGACACGCGCCACGGGCCGAGCGTGGCGAGCATGTTCGACCTGATCGTGTCGGAGGCGCGGGCGGGGCGGCGGCTTTCGCTGGTCTGGCTGGACATCAAGGATCCGAACTACTGCGGGGAAGCGCCCAACCGGGCGTGCAGTGTCGCCGGGCTGCGCGACCAGGCGCAGAAGCTGACGGCCGCCGGAATCCAGGTGCTCTACGGCTTTTACGAGTACCACGGGGGTAATACGCCCGATGTGGGCGGACGTGGCTGGCAAAGCCTGCAGGGCAGGCTCGGCAGGCTTGAGGGCATCACCACCACGGGCTCGCTCTCGTCGATCCAGAACACCTACGCCAACCACGGCGCGGGATTGCCGAACGGGCGCCGGGCGATGGACTACGGCGACTCGGACATCACGAAGGGGTTCGGCAACTGCGCGGAGCCCACGTACTACACCTGCGCGGAGCTGAAGAAGGCCGCCGGCGCCCGGAACTCGGGCTCGCTCGCGGCGACGTTCTCGTGGACGACGGACTACAACGATCCTTGGTACGTCGACAAACTTCTGGGTGAGGCCGGGGTCGACGGCATCATCGCAGGCTGGGCCAAGAACCAGGTGACCGAGTACAACGACGGCTGGCAGTGCTCGCAGTCGATCGCGGCCGTCCGCGACTGGGTGGCCAAGCACGGCGTCACCCACCGCATGGCCACCCCGAACGACCTGCTCTTCCACTGACCATTGACAAAAAACTTTTTTACGTAAAGACTGTTTTTCGCCATGAGAGATGTCGTCTATCTTGACCAGCTCGAGCAGGCCGAGGCTCTGCTCAAGCCGCAGCGCATCGAAGTGCTGCGGCACCTCGCCGAGCCCCGGTCCTGCACCGAGGTGGCGGTCCAGCTCGACCAGACCCCGCAGCGGGTCTACTACCAGGTGAAACGCCTCCTGGAGGCGGACTTGGTGCGTCAGGTCGCCGAACGCCGGGTGCGCGGGATCACCGAGGGGATCTACCAAGCGGCAGGCCGGTCCTACTGGCTGTCCCCGCGGCTGGTGGGCCGGATCGGGCTCCGCCAGACCCGCGACCGGCTCAGCCTGGGCTTCCTGGTCGACCTGATGGAGGACGTCCAGGCGGATATCGCCGCGCTCGACCGCACCCGGCCGGATCTGCCGTCGATCGGCGTGTCCGGGGACATCCGGGTGCGGCCGGAGCACCGCAAGGCGTTCCTCGACGAGCTGAACCAGACGTTGCAGGACCTGTTCACCCGTTACGGCGGTGCCGAAGGCGACGCGTTCCGGCTCGCCGTCGCCTGCTATCCGAAGGGAGATCCCGATGACCGAACCTGACCTGCGCCTGCGCGCGGTCGTCCCGGCCCCGTTGAAGGTCACGTACGAGGCGCTGACCGACCCGGCCGCGTTGCGCGTGTGGCTGGCCGAGCACGCCGAGGTCGACCTGCCGGGCAAATACGAGTTCTGGGGCCGTTTCACGCCGGACGGCGCAGAGCCACGCCAGCGCGTGCTGCACGCGGACGAGCGCGTCATCCGGTTCGGCTGGACCGTGGAGGGCGTGGAGGCCACGGTCGAGTTCGAACTCGCCGAGGACGAAGACGGCACGCTGGTCACGCTGAGCCACAGCGACCTGCCCAGCTTCGAGGAGGTGATCGGGGACAAGGCCGGTGCCCGTGGCGCGCTGCACACGTTCTGGTCGCTGGCGATCGCCAACCTGGCCGACTATCTGGCAGGCCGCGAGCTGACTCCGATGGTCGACTTCACGGTGAGCGAACTCCGCGCGTCGGTCACCATCGACGCCGCCCCGGAGAAGGTGTTCGATTCGATAGTCCAGCCGGAGGTGTTCCGCAAGTGGTTCGGCGCCCACGTGGACATCGAACCCCGGCTGGGCGGCCGCTTCGCGATGGGCGGGTTCGAGCTGGATCCCGGCGGTGCCAAGTTCGTCGAGTTCGAGCCGGGCCGCAAGGCGGCGCTGCTGTTCGCCGACGGCGAGACCACCAGCTGGGAGCTGGAAGGCTCGGACGGCAAGACCAGGCTCACCATGATGCACAGCGGGTTCGACCCCGCCAACCCGCCTTACGCGGGCTGGGGAGGCTGGCTGGGTGGCATCGCCGGGCTGCGCCACTACCTCGAACTCCCCGGCAGGCGCTCGATCTGGCGCCAGGTCGAGGTCGCCGGTGTACCCGAGGGCATGCTCGTGGTCGACCAGTAGGAGCTACCGCTTGACCCGTGCGCGTATCGACAGCAAGGCCAAGCCGAGCAGTACCGGTCCCAGTATCCGCAGAGTCAGCTCCGTGTAGTTGCCGATGGTGGTGAGCGGGATCGTGCCGGTCGGCCTGATCAGCGAGGTGATGCTGTGCAACGAGTAGGAGATCGCGTCGGGCCAGCCCAGTCGGGGACTCGGTAGCGTGGTCTGGACATACGTGCCGCCGGCCGTCGGAACGTAGGCTGTGGTGGCGGTGGTGGCGAACCCGGCCGACATGAAGATCACCGTGGCGACGGCGACTGTGACCGCCAGCGCGGTGAGCGCGCGCCAAGCGCGTAAGCCATAACCTGCGAGCAACCAGTAGCAGTACAGCAGGAATCTCTCGGTACGGGATTCGGTGCCACGCCTGCGCATTTCCATTTCGCCGTAGTAGAAGTCCGCGCTGCCAGGCTCGTTCTTCACGTCCTCGAAAGCTTTCCGGAGTGCCCGGTAGGTCTGCTCGACCTGCCGGGCCTCGGTACGCGGATTGCCGTGGGTTTCCCTGGTGCGCCAGAGGTACTCCTCGAGCACGACGCGACGGCGGGTCTGGCCGAACCTCCGTCGCGGGAGCAGGAACTGGTCGCTGCTGCCGACTCTGAGCTGGTCGAGGTTGTGGGCCTGGTTGAAGCGGCAGCCGCCGAGGTCCACCTGGTCGATGACGAGGTTGCGCACGTCGGCCTCGTCGAGCGACAACAGGCGGGGCGTGCCGAAGGCGTCCGCGAAGCCGCCGAGTCCGGTCACCGGGTCCCGCTTTGTCACCAGCGACGGCGCGCCGAATTTCGACCTGGTGAGGTCGATGTCGGTTCCCCAGGCACGGATGCTGCCGCCTTCGGAAAAGTCGGTGCCGTGAAGGTTCAATGACTTGCCGGCGAACTTGATCTGGGTGTGCTTGCCGAACCGGGCATTGGCCATGCTCAGTGCCTCATGGCTGCACATGTCGAACCTGGCTTCGGCACCGAACGAGGCGTTCGTGAACGCTGCCCGCCCCAGGAACAGGACCTTGCCGAATTCGAGTTCGCCTCCGAAGGTCGCGGAGATGAAGGTGACGTCGCCCTCGAAGCGGACGGTGTCGACGAACCTCGCCGTTTTCCCGAAGGACGCCTCGCCGAAACTGGCCCCGGCTCCGAACCGGGTGTATCGAAAGTACGAGTAGTCACCGAACCGGGCATTGGCGAAGGAGGCTTGTGCTCCGAAGACCGTGCCTTTGAACCAGGGGTTGTGCCCGAAGTCCGTGCCTCTGAACGATGCTCTCTTGCCGAATCTCGCGCCGCGAAAGGTGGGACGTCCCCCGAACTTCGCTCTGTCGAAGGTGGTCTCTTCGCCGAAGGTCGCACCTCGGAAGTAGGCACGCGCACCGAACGTCGCACCGGCGAAGCTGCTCCCGTCGCCGAACCGGGCGTCGCCGAAGCTCGCGTTGTCAGGAAAGACCGCGTTCGTGAACAGCACCGTCCGCGCCGGTCGTTCCTTCGAAGGCAGGTTGACGTACACCTCGTGGATCAGCTCGGCGGTGAACCGCACGCCACGGCCGTCGATCGGGGTCACCCAGCGCAGGTAGTCGTCGCGGTCGGCACGGCTGACATGCAGCAGGCACCTCGTTTCCGAGTCCAGTGCCGCGCCCGCACATCCGTGCACCGGGCACTCGGGCCAGGTTTCGTCAGAGGTCACGAGGGCAGAGTCGTCGCGGAGCGCCCGAGCGTTTCAGTGCTCCATGCGAGTGAAACGCCCAGTATGCGTCAGATGACCGAGATCGGTCCGGGACATCGCGGGACACTGGCACCCATCTGTCCACAAGGGAGGGTTCTTCGCCATGCGGGAGAAACGGCACAGACGGTTCGCGCCGATCGCGGCGCTGGTGGTGGCCATGGGCGTTCTGCTTCCGGCACAGTCGGCGCAGGCATGGGAGTCCGAGTTCACGCTTCCGGCTCCAGCACCGGCCGCACCGGGCGCGATCACCTCGATCGCTCGCGGCGCCGGCGCGCTCGACGTGTTCTGGGTCCATCCCGATGGGGCGATCAGCAACGCCGCGTGGACCGCTGCCAGCGGTCGCTGGATCACCCGGCCCGTGGCACCCGAGGGCTCGGCCGTGGCAGGCGCGCTCTCGGTCGTGGCACGCGCCAACGATCTACTGGACCTGTTCTGGATCCGGCCGGACGGCGGCGTGTCGAATTCGTGGTGGCACACCGGTTACACCGCCTGGCCCAAGGCGCTCAGCATCGCGTCCGCCCGGCACGCGCTCCCGGGAACGCTCACCGCGGCCGGACGCAACCCGGATCAGCTCGACGTGTTCTGGATCGAGCCCGACCGCTCGATCGGCACCACCGCGTGGAGCCTCGGCGGCGCCTGGCGGGAACCGTGGCGGCTCACCGGGGCCGGTGTCGCGCAGAATCCCGGCGCGCTGACCGTCGTCTCCCGTGCTCGCGACAACCTCGATGTGTTCTGGGTGCGCCCGGACGCGGGTGTTTCCGTACTGACCTTGAACCCCGCCACCCCATGGAATTCCCGTGCGATCACCGGCGCCGGTCACGTCCGCATCGGCTCGTCCCGTGATGCGGTGCGGCCCGCGCTGACCGCGGTGTCCCACAGGGAGGACCAGGTCGACGTCTTCTGGATCGGGCCCGACGGTGCGGTCGGCACCACCGTCCGGAACACGCGGCTGGACTGGCCGGCGCCCTGGCCGATCACCTCACCCGGCGCGGCGCAGCCGGGCGCACTCGACTCGGTCAGCCGGTCGGCGGGGCGCTTCGACCTCGTGTGGGTGGCACCCGACGGCGCGATCCGCAACCTGACGTTCGACGAGAAGCTCCCCGGAAGCTGGGCCGCGGCACCGGTCACCGGCGCGGGACGCGCTCAGGCGAACGCGGTCAGTCTCACCACTCGCCATCCCGACCTGCTCGACGCGTTCTGGATTCGGCCGGATGGCAGCATCGGCACCAACTGGTGGCATCTCGAACGGATCCGCGTCCACGTCAAGGTCGTCAACCTGCCCGGAGCCGACTACGCGGTGATCGACACCAAGATCAAGAACATGGTGACCGCTTTCGCTCAAGCCGAGATCGGCGTCGACCTGGTCAGCGTCGAGCACATCACGGTCACCGACACGGCGAAGAAGGATGTGGTCGACGTCGGGTTCTGCGAAGCGCCGCATCCACCGACCTCCGACATGGTGAAGCTGTTCGACCACCGCAACAATGTCCAAGCCAACGAGATCGCTCTGTATGTGGTGCCCCAGATCAGCCCGAGCAGTTTCGCCGGTTGTTCGCGGCATCCGGACGGCAAGCCCGGCGCCGTGTTCATTTACGCCGCCGAGCCCTGGGCGGCCGCGCACGAAACGGGACACGTCCTCGGTCTGCAGCACCCTGACTGCACCACACTGACCGAACTCGAATGCGCCAGGTATTACGGCGACCGCCTCATGCTGCCCAAGCGGGTCTATCTCACAAAACCGGTCCCCGAGATCCTTTCCGGCGAGAAGGTGACGATGTACCAGTCGCCACTCAGCAGATAGCCCACGTTCAGGCCGGTTCTCCGAGGAAGGAGATGATCGAGGCCGCGAGTTCCGGACTGGTGAGCGCGCTGAAATGGTCACCGGGTACCTGGGTGAAGCGCGCGTTGGGCAAGGTCGTGGCGAGTGCGCCGGCGGTGGCGTGACCCTGGTCCTGGTCGCCGACGGCCACGAGCGTGGGCGTCGCGATCCCGGCGAGCGCGGAGGGTTGAGTCGCGACCTGGGTGCCGAGGATGTGAAGGAGCGCCTGCGGATCGCCACCGAGTCGCCTGATCCAGTGCGCCTGCTGCGCCTCCGGCGACCCGGGCTCGAAAACCTCACCGCCGATCATGCCGGTCAGCACGCGGCGCAGCCGTCCACCACCCGGATTGCCCGCCGCCGCGAGTCCGTAACCGGCCACGATCGCGCGGGCGGGCCGCGCGCCCCGGACCAGCATGCGCAGCACGGTCTGAGCACCCAGCGAATAGCCGCCAAGGTCGTAGTCTTCGAGTCCCAGCCAGTTGATCAGCGCGATCCCGTCGTCGGCGAGAACATCGGGCGGGTAGGACGCCGGGTCGTGCGGACTCGCGCTGGCGCCATGGCCGCGCAGGTCCGGCAGGATGACGCGGTAGCCATGCGCGGCGATCTCGGCGGCGTGGGTCCATTGTGTTCCGTCGGCCGTGAATCCGTGGAACAGCAGCAGAGGGCGGTCGGCGTCGCCCAGTTCGCGGTGGGACAGGTCCAGTCCATCGCGGCTCGGGAACCGGTGCACGCCGTCCAGAGTGGCAGGCCGTCGCCGTGCGCCGCAAAGGCAGGGCGTTGTCGTGAGGACACAGTCGCGCTGATCGTGATTCGAGGCCTTGGTCGTGAACACCGGATTTCTTGCCAGGTGATGGGCAGTCACCTTGGTCTTGGGTCTGTTTGGGGTGGATCCAGGGCGGTCCCGTATGAACATTTCCGCCGCCTGGGCCGGATTTCGTGGTGGGTCGCCGCGGAAGTATCCATACGGACCGAGGGCACGCTGGCCACAATCCGTTGCGGGGTACCGAAATCCCCGGCCGAGGTCCCGCGAGACCAAGAAAAGCAGAAAACCTGTTATGCCTAGTGGCATATGACTCTAGTCGCAGGTAAGATGGAGTCATGGTCAGCACCGAAAGTCCTTCCGTCGCAGCACCGCCCGAGTGGTGGCGCTGCGAGAAGGACGCGCTGCTCATGAACTACGTCGCGCGCGAACGGGAGAAGCGCCGTCTGGAGGCGGAGCAGGGCCAGATCCTGGCGGAGATCGAATCCCGTGGTGTGAAGGACGTAACCGGATGCGCGGTGCTATCACAGGCACTGGTCGACTGGGTCCAGATCAAACCCGCCGAAGCCAAAGCCCGCGTCGACCGCGCCCGAGCACTCAACCCCCGCCAAGACGGCGGCACACGCATTCCCGCACTGGCGCCCTATACCGCAGCCGCCGCGCTCGATGGGGATCTGGGGGCGGCGCAGCTGGATCCGATCATCGCCGGACTCGCCGCCCTGCCCGCGTGGGTGTCGCCGGGGGAACGCGAGACCGGGGAGCAGATCCTCGTCGATCTCGCCCGTACCGCCGGGCCACGCCAGATCACCGCTGCTGCGACGAGTTTGCGGGATCGGCTCGACCCCGACGGACGTGAACCCAAAGACCCAGACCCGGCCGCGCCGCGGCATGAGCTCGGGTTCGTGAACCACCGCGACGGCACCCACGGCGTGAAGATCACAACCGACGCCGAGACCATCGCCCGCCTGAAAGCAGTCCTCGACCCACTGGCGAAACCCCGCCCCGCCACCGAAGAAGAAGGCCGCGACACCCGATCACAATGGGAACGACTGGGGGACGCGTTCGCCGAATTCGTCACCTTCGGCATGGGCAACCCCAAGATCCCCACCCAGGCCGGCGACAGCGTGCACGTCGTGGTCACCATCGGCCTCGAGGAACTCAAGACGGGGATCGGGCGGGCCTGCCTCGACCTTGTCGGGGACATCAGTGCCACCGAGGCTCGGATCTTGGCGTGTGACTGCAAGATCATCCCCGTCACGTTGAATGCTAAAGGTGCGCCGCTGGATGTCGGCCGCACCCAACGCCTCGCCACCCCAGCACAACGCCTCGCACTCGCCATCCGCGACGGCGGCTGCGCCTTCCCCGGATGCGACGCCCCACCCCAACGCTGCACCGCACACCACATCGTCTTTTGGGCACATCACGGGGAAACCCAGATCGATAATCTCGTGCTGCTCTGCGGACGACACCACCGGCTCATCCACTCCAGCGACTGGGAAGTGCGGATCGCCGCCGACGGCTACCCGGAATTCATTCCACCGGAGTTCATCGACCCGGCACGTGCTCCTCGCCGCAATACCCTGCACACCAGCCGAACCTGACACCGGACGTAGGCGTACCGCGGACCACGGCGCAGCGCTTGCGCAGGATTTCCGGCCACTGAACCGCGAAAACCCCACACAACGACCGGCGCACCTCACTGCTGTCATCACGCCCCCGGTTGGGGCGGCCCGACCCACCACCCGGGCGACCACCAGAACCCCGGCTGGGGCCCAGCGAGCCACGACATGGTCGCGACAACGTGCCCCCGGTCCGTGTAGACATTTCCGCAGCGACCCACCACACAACCCGGCCCAGGCAGCGGAAATGTCCATACGGGACCGCCCTGGATCCAACCCCAACAGACCCAAAACCCAGAGCAAGCCCGCTATTTCAGCCGAAGATTGCTCACCTCGTTGATCGAGCGGGCACCTCTTGCCCAAACTGCCCAGGGCACGCCACCTTCGGAAGCCTTCAGGTGCCGCGCCGGTCGGTGCGGTCGCGATCGAACCACCGGACCGCCGTGGACACGGTGCCAGCGGCGTCCTCGGCCCAGGGCTTGGCGGGGGTGACCCGGATCGAGTCTTGCTCGCTGAGTACCAGTGCGTCGGCGCGGCCGCTTTCGGGGACGCCGAAGCGGCTGAGCCAGCCGGTCGCGGCGCGGGAAGCCGGGCCGCGGTTTGCCGGTTTGTTGGGTTCGGTGCCGAAACGCCAGGTCTCGTGGCCGGGGCGGCCGAAACCGCGGTAGGTGCTGTCACTCAGGTTGCGGACGGGTTCGGCGGGAGCGGGTGGTGGAGCGTTGCCGCAGCCCGCTAGCAGTATGGCCGCGGCCGTCAGGCCGAGCATGCGTTTCCGGTGCATCGCTGGTCTCCGTTTCGCCGACACGGGGCCTGGCGTTGCTTCGCCATTTCGATATCCGTTTCCGGGCAAGGGAAAGCTATCGATGGGGGAGCGCGCCGGTCGTCAGCCGGGAAACAGATTTATGGCTACCACGCAGTGGGTAGCCGGAGCGCGAGGTCAACCAGAGGTGTAGATCACGGCCGTGGCATGCCTACGAGACCTGTCTCGTAGGCGAGTACGACCGCCTGCGCGCGGCTGTTCAGCGCGAGTTTCGTCATCACTCGGGACAAATGCGTCTTGACCGTGCCTTCGGAGATCATGAGGTCGCGCGCGATGTCGCCGTTGGTGATGCCGGTGGCCACCAGGCTGAGGACCTCGCGCTCGCGCGTGGTCAGCGGTTCGAGTCGTTCCTCCTGTGCCGCGGGCAATGCCGGCGGACGGTAGCGGTCGACGAACGCGTCGATGAGCCTGCGGGTCACCGTGGGCGCGAAGAGCTTGTCGCCCGCCGCCACGGACTGGATCGCCGCGAGCAGGCTGGCGGGCTGGGCCTCCTTCAAGAGGAATCCCGACGCGCCGGCTTGGAGTCCTTCGTAGACGTACTCGTCGAGGTCGAAGGTGGTGAGCATGAGGATCTTCGGCTCGGGGTCGAGTTCGTCGCCGAGTATCCGGCGGGTCGCGGTGACGCCGTCGACGCCCGGCATGCGGATGTCCATCAGGATCACCTCCGGCCGGGTTTCGCGAGCGCGGTCGACGGCCTCGGCGCCGTCGCCCGCTTCACCCACGACCTCGCAGTCGGGGCTGGCCGTGAGCAGCGCGGTCAGCCCCGCGCGTACCAGTGGCTGGTCGTCAACGACGAGAACAGTGGTCATGACCTGCTTCCCCTGCGCACCCTTCAGACCGTGGGCAGAACCAGTTCGACGGCGAAACCGCCGTCCGGGCGCGCCGCCGCGGTCAACTGCCCGCCGTAGAGCTTGGCTCTTTCCCGCATGCCCAGTAAACCGTAGCCGGGGCCGCCGCCGGGCGTGGCGACCTCGGGAGCGTCGTTCTCCACCCTGGCGATGATCCGGGCCGGTTCCCGGCGCACGGTCACCGTCGTGCGGCACGCGCCGGCGTGCTTCATCACGTTGGTCATCGCTTCCTGCACGACGCGGTACACCGTGAGCTGCAACGCCGAAGGCAGATCGCCGAACGGGCCGGTCAACGCGAGCTCGACGGCGACGCCCAGCCCGCGGATCCGCTCGGCCAGTTCGGGGAGCTGGTTCAGGCCCGGCGCCGAGGTGAACTCGACCTCACCGGAGTTTTCGGGCAGGCGCAGCAGATTGAGCACGCGGCGCATGTCGTCGAGGCTCTCGCGGCTGATGTCGCCGACGGTGCCGACCGCCGTGCGCGCTGTCGCGGGATCGCTGTCGAACACGTACGCGGCCAGTCCCGCTTGCATCGAGATCACGGACATGTGGTGCGCGATGACGTCGTGCAGTTCCCTCGCGATGCGCAGCCGTTCGGAGACCATCGCGCGCTCGAGCTGTTGTTCGTGCTCGCGCCGGAGTTCCTCGGTCGCGGCGGCGAGTTGCCGGTTGCGCTGGGCCAGCTGGCGCGACAACCCGCCGAGCACGACGGCGACGCCGCAGATGACGACGGTCTGCGCGATCGCGCCCACCGGCGGGATCCGCAGCGTGGCGGCGCCCGCGTAGAGCACCGGCCCGGCGACCACGACGGACGCGAGGCTGGTGCGCGGCGTCGTCATGGCCGCGACGCTGTACAGCGCCAGCACCGGCCCCCACAGGTGCAGGCCAGGCAGGTAGCCGCGCGCGAGATAAACGAGATAGGCGGCCGAAATCACGACCAGCACGAGCAGCGGCGCCCGTCGGCGCGCGGCCAGCGGCAGGCAGATCGCGGCCGTGAGCAGGTAGGCCCAGCCGTCGAACCAGCGCCACGGCTGCTCACGGAAGCCGCCCGCGACGAGGCTCATCATCAGGAAGACGAGAACGGCGACCCCGGCGTCGACGGCCCACCTGGGTACCGGGCGCGTCATGAGCCCGCGTGCGCCGTCCATCGGCCGAGCCTAGCGAGCCGTGCGGGCCAGGGCGTCATACCGGGGGAGTGCCCTGGCCTGCCACGGAGGTTGACCCGGGATCAGTTCGGCCCGCCACCGGTTTCCGGCGCGCCCTTGGGCACGACGACCTGCGGCTGCTTCTTCGTCGCCGGAGGAGCGGTCGTCTTGGTAGGCCTCGGCGTCGGCGGCGTGCCGAGGACCGTGAACTGGAGTGTGCCCGTGACCGGGGTTCCCTTGCACTTCAAGGTCGCCGTGTACTTGCCCGGCACGGTGGTCACCGTGGTCTTGCCGCTGATCCGGCCGAAGTTGCCGCCCATGGTGAACTCCAGCGGTGCCGCGAAGCCTGGCGAGGTGACAGGGCCCGCCGGGCCGCCGGGGCAGGCGTTGATGGTGTCCGAACCAGCCGTGATCTCTCCGCCCGGCTGGACCTCGGTCGGGTTCAGCCACCAGGACGGCGCAGGGTGGGGGAGCACGGTGAACCTGGTGCTCAGCTTCTTGCCGTCGCAGGTGGCGGTCGCGGTGTAGGTGCCCGGCGTGGTGACGGCGTTCCCGTTGCCCCACAGGTTGTTCCGATCGCCGCCGACCGCGACCAGGCTGACCGGCGCCGTGAAACCGGGCGAGGTGACGGCCGAGAAGTGGTCGCAGCCGCCCTTGATCCCCGTGCCGAAGACGGCGCCCGGCCGCACCTCGGCCGGATAGACCTCCAGGCTGGGCGCGGTCGCGGCCAACGCCACCGGCGCGAGCCCGAGCCCGAGTCCGACGGTGGCCATCATCGTGGTGACAGTACGTTTCATAGCGGTGTAACCCCCTAGCCGCACCGGCTCTCGGCGCGTTCCTGATCACCCACACGCCGGAGGGGGCCGCTAGGTTGCCTAACGGCGGCCGGTGGCCAAGATGACGAGGAACTGGCCGCCGCCCGGTTCGACGCTGGCGCTCACCGGCAGCCCCGGCACCAGCCGGGAGAATCGGTCCACCAGCCAGTCAGCCGCTTCCTGAGCGTCCTGTTCGGTCGGACAGCGGGCCACCATCTCGCGGCCGCCCTTGCGTTCCAGCCGCCCGGCGACGGTGATCAGCGGCGCGGGCTCGACCACGTGCAGACTGTCCGGCCAGGCGATGACGACCTTGACCGCGCCCTTGCGGGTGTTGCAGCCGCGGTGCGCGAGCCGCTCGGCGATCTTGGCCTTCCGGTCGGCGGTCCGGCTGTCGACGCTCGGCCCCCGGGAGTCGTTCACCGACATGTCGGGGTCGACCGGTTCGTCGCACACCCAGCAGCGCCAGCCGTCGCGTTCGGCCACATCATCGAGGAGACTCACCCGAGCAAACTAGCCTGCGCCGCGCGCCCAGTCCGAGGAGGTACCGGCTGAGCCCGGTGGAGCCGTGGTGCGCGTGATAGCGTCCGCTCGACGTGCGCGGTTGTGAAGTCCGGTGTGAATCCGGCGCTATGCCGTAACTGTGAGGCCTCCGGCCGAGCCAGATCTCGCCGCCGCGTCGACGCCCATCCGCCTCCGGGACAGAGGCAGCGGCGACCCACGGGGCGCTGTCCTCGTGTGCCGGGTGAGAAGACCCGAGGTTACCGATGACCCGCGCCCGGCTCGCTGTGCCGGTATTCCTGCTCTCCTTGCTCGTGCTGGCCGGCTGTGCCGGGCGGGAACCCGCTCCGGCCGCCGGTCCGACGCCTGCGGCCGGCGGCCCGCAGCGCATCGTTTCGCTGAGCCCGGCGACCACCGAGACGTTGTTCGCGATCGGTGCGGGCGCGCACGTGGTCGCCGTGGACGACCAGTCCGACTATCCGGCGAACGCGCCGCGTACCGCGCTGTCCGGCCTCACGCCGAGCGCGGAGGCGATCGCCGCGTACAAGCCCGATCTGGTGGTCGCGTCCGCCGACACCGGCGGCCTGGTCGGCGCGCTCGGGAAGCTGGGGATCAAGTCGCTGGTCCTGCCGTCGGCGGGCACGCTGGACGAGGCGTACGGCCAGATGACGACGCTGGGCAAGGAAACCGGCCACGGCCCCGAGGCGGATCGGCTGGTGACGGGTATCAAGAGCGAGCTGGCGGCGCTGGTCGCGGCCACGCCGAAGCCCGCCGCTCCGCTGAGCTACTACCACGAGCTGAGCCAGGACTACTACAGCGCGAACTCCCACACGTTCGTCGGCCAGGTGTACGGCCTGTTCGGGCTGGTCAACGTCGCCGACAGCGCGCCTTCGAGCAGCGGATACCCGCAGCTGTCGGCCGAGGCGCTGGTGAAGGCGGACCCCAAGCTGATCTTCCTCGCCGACACCAAGTGCTGTAAGCAGGACGCGGCCGCCGTGGCCGCGCGGCCGGGCTGGGCCGCGATCAGCGCGGTCAAGAACGGCGATGTCGTGGCACTCGACGACGACATCGCGTCGCGGTGGGGGCCGCGGCTGCTCGACTTCGCCAAGGCCGTCGCCGCCGCGGTCGCCAAGGCGGCGCCGGGTGGCCGCTGAGCGGCGCGCCAGGCTCACCGCGGCAAGGCTCGTCATAGCGGTTCTGGTGCTGTGCGTCGTGCTCGTCGCGGCGATCTGCGTCGGCGCCGCGGATCTCGGCTGGGATCGGGTGCTGGGCGAGCTGTGGGCTCAGGTGAGCGGGACGAGGTCGCCGCTCGATCAGCGTGAGGCCGACATCCTGTGGCAGCTGCGCGTGCCACGGGTCGTGCTGGCCGGGCTGGTCGGCGCGGCGCTCGCCGTCGCGGGTGCCGCCTACCAGGGCGTCTTCCGCAATCCGCTGGCCGACCCGTACCTGCTGGGCGCGGCGGCGGGCGCCGGGTTGGGCGCGACCGTCGCCGTGGTGTTCGCGCCGGAGGCCCGTACCTGGATCGTGGGCCCGATTCCCTTGGCCGCCTTCGCTGGCGCGCTGGCGGGGGTCGGCCTGACCTGGTTGCTCGGCCGGTCGGCCACCGGCGGCGGCACGGCGATCCTGCTGCTGGCGGGTGTCGCCGTGGCGGCGTTCCTGACGGCGGTGCAGACGTTCGTCCAGCAGCTCGACACGAACACCATCAAGCAGGTCTACACCTGGATGCTCGGCGGGCTGAACACGTCGGGCTGGCAGGACGTGCTCATCACGCTGCCCTATCTGGTGCCGTCGGTGATCGTGCTGTGCCTGTGCTCCCGGCTGCTGGACGTGCTCGCGCTGGGCGACGACGAGGCTGTTTCGCTGGGCGTACGCCCTGGCCGGGTGCGGCTGGCGGTGCTCGGCGCGGCCTCGCTGGCGACGGCCGCCGCGGTGTCGGTCAGCGGGCTGATCGGGTTCGTCGGCATCGTCGTGCCGCATCTCGTGCGGCTGCTGGCAGGCGCGAGTTACCGGGTGATCGTGCCGTTGTCGCTGGTCGGTGGTGGGATCTTCCTGGTGATCGCCGACGAGATCGGGCGCACCGTGATCGCGCCCGCCGAACTGCCGCTGGGCGTGATCACCGCGTTCACCGGCGCGCCGTTCTTCGTGCTGGTGCTGCGCCGCAACCGAGGGAAGCTGCGATGACCGGCCTGGTGCTGCGCGACGTCGGCGCGGGCTACGCGGGCGAGCTCGTGGTCCGCGGCGTCGACGGCGAGGTCCCGGACGGCGGCTGGCTGACCATCATCGGTCCCAACGGGGCGGGGAAGTCGACCCTGCTCAAGGCGGTGGCCGGGCTGCTCCCGCACGTGGGCGAGATCCAGGCTGGTGCGCGCCCGTTGAGCGCACTGCCCGCACGCGAGCGCGCCAGGCTGATCGGCTACGCCCCGCAGACACCCCAGCTGCCCGATGGGCTTTCGGTCACCGACTACGTCCTGTTAGGACGGACACCGCACCTCGGATTGCTTGCCAGGGAAGGCCGCCGGGATCGCCGGCTGGTCACCGAAGCACTCGAGCGGCTCGATCTCGGCCCATTGGCCGCCAGGCCGTTGCACGCGCTGTCCGGCGGTGAACGGCAACGGGCGGTGCTGGCCAGGGTGCTGGCGCAGCAGCCCCGCCTCCTGCTGCTCGACGAGCCGACGACCGGCCTTGACATCGGGCACGCCCAGGCACTGCTGGACCTCGTGGACCGGTTGCGGGCCGAAGACGGCACGACGGTCGTCGCCACCGTGCACGACCTGACCTTCGCCGCGCAGTACGCGGATCGGTTGCTGCTGCTGAACAGGGGCGAGGTGGTGGCGTCCGGTACCCCGGCCGAGGTGTTGACCGCACCCGCGGTGCGCGAGCACTACGCGGCCGACGCGGAGATCCTCACCACCAGCGGCGCCGAGCTCGTCGTCGCTCCCACCCGCCGCCGGCACCGGGCGGCACCGGCGGCGGGTCGCGAAGGCGCTTAGCCGCTGGTGGCGACCGAACGCGGGGGAACGGCAGTGCCGCGTGGGTGGCCCGGTTGTCCGATGATTGACGCCCGGCGCACGACGAGCGACTCCGGACAACGCCGGAGCGTCAGCGAATCTCCACGCTGACCTGGTACCAGACCTCGAAGGCATCGGCGAGTTGCCTACCCGCGTACCGGGGAATCCTGGCGTACCACCACGGCACCGCCGGATCGTCGTCCACCCGCCCCGGCAGCAGCAGCGCCTGGAAACGCGCGTCGAGCTCGGCCAGCTTTTCCCTGGTCCAGGCGGGCGCGTCCGGCAACAGGACGGAGTTCTCCAGCGCGGTCCGGACGCTGATGTCGTAGCGGTACTCGTCGATGTTGTCGTGGTAGCTGTCTTCGACGAACTCGATCAGCTGCTCCCACTGGTCCAGCATTTTGCTGACCTGGTGTGCGGTGCTCATGCATCACCCCCTCGCGGGGATTCTAGTAGTGGTTGTGGGTGGAGCCTTGTCTTACCGCGGATTCAGCCCGGCGCCGTCCCGCAGGTAGGTGAGTGTCGCGAGCACGCGCCGGTTGCGATCCTCGCCGGGCGCGAGCCCGAGTTTCGTGAAGATGTTGCCGATGTGCTTGTTCACCGCGGCTTCGGAGACGACGAGGTCCTCCGCGATGGCCGCGTTGGAGTATCCCTCCGCGATCAGTGCGAGTACCTCGCGTTCGCGGTTCGTCAGTGCCGCCAGTGGAGTGCTGCTGCGTTTGAGCAGCTTGCGGACCACCTGCGGATCGACGACCGTCTCGCCCGCCGCCACCCGGCGCAGCACGGCGACGAACTCCGACACGTCGCCGACCCTGTCCTTGAGCAGGTAGCCGACGCCGATTCCGCCGCCTGAATCCAGCAGGTCCGAGGCATAGCCGGGCTCGACGAACTGGCTCAGCGCCACCACTCGCAGCTCCGGCCGGTCTTGGCGCAGCCGCACGATCGCGCGCAGCCCCTCGTCGGAGAACCCCGGCGGCATGCGGATGTCGGTGACGACGAGGTCCGGGTCATGCGCGGCGACGGCCGTGACCAGTGCTTCCGCGTCGCCGACCGCGGCGACCACCTCGAACCCGAAACGGTCGAGCAAGGCGGCGAGGCCCTCGCGGAGCAGCGCGCCGTCCTCGGCGAGTACCACACGGATCACCGGTCGCATGGGAACTCCGCTCGTACGATGGTGGGCCCGCCGGGCGGGCTGGACAGGGAAAGGCTGCCGCCGATGGCCGCCGTCCGGTCGGCCAGGCCGGTGAGCCCGCCGCCTCCGCGTGCGTCCGCGCCGCCCCGCCCGTTGTCGGTGATCTCGACCGTGAGTGTGGCGTGCCGGACCTTCGCGTCGACCAGGATTTCGGTGGCCTCACTGTGTTTTCCCGCGTTGCTCAACGCCTCGGCTACCACGAAGTAGGCCGCGCTTTCCACCACAGTGGACAGGCGCTCCGGGATGGCGCAGTCCACCGTCACCGGGGTCGCCGACCGATCCGCGAGCGCGTGCAACGCGGCGGGCAGCCCCAAGTCCGACAACGCCTGCGGATGGATACCGTGGATGAACTCGCGTAGTTCCGTGAGCAGCTGCTTGGCCTGGGTGTGGGCGGTGGCCACTGATTCGGCGCCGGGCGAGTCCGGCGGCATCTCCACCTTTGCGATCCCCAGCTGCAGGATGAGGCTGACAAGCCGCACCTGCGCTCCGTCGTGCAGGTCGCGCTCGATCCGTCGCCGTTCCGCCTCGAAGGCGGTGACCAGGCGTTCCCGAGACTGGGAGACCTCCACCAGCTCCAGCCTCAGCCGTTCGCCGGCCGCTCCGCTCAGCAGTGCCTTGGCCGCGGTCGCCTGCAGGCCTGCCAGCAGTGCGAACAGGTACAACGCGACCGGGAACAACGCGACGCCCAAGAGCGAATACGGCAGCGCCTCGGCCACCGTGCTCGCCTGCCCGAGTCCGAGCGCGAGTGGACGGTCCGGGGCGACCACCAGCGGGCTGATGATCAGCGAGACGATCATGGTCATGACCAGTGCGAGCGCCACGCTCGGCACCGCCGCCACCGGCACCACGAGCAGGTAGCCGAATTCCCGCCAGGCCGATGGCGCGGTGTACCGGCGTGTCCAGCCCCCAGCAGGCCGGCGCGGCGCGGGCGCCGGTCCGTTGTGGACCAGCCGTAGCCGCAGCCGTTCCAGCTGGGCCACCGGCAGCGCCACCAGCGGGCCCGCCGCCGCGATCAGCAGCAGCCCGCCGAGCCCCGTCAGCACAGTCTCGCCCAGCGTGACCGGCTCGGTCCCGAGCAGCCGGGAGACCAGATAGGGCCAGGGCAGGCACACCGCGGCGACCGGGATGGCGGCCAGCGCCGCCACCAGCGGTGTGCTCAGCACGTACGACAAGCCACGCCACGGCCAGCGGGTCAGCAGAAACCGGCGAAGCGCGAGCGATCCCCAGATGGTGCGAACGGACATTACGCACACCGTAGCCAATGACACCCGGGGTAGAGGTTTCTCTACCCCCGATCGGGAAGTCAACGTCAGTGACAGCGGCCCACTACCCGCGGTTGGCTGGCGAGGCCATGGAATCAGCACATCACCGCGCAGCGGTAGAACTGCGCCACGTCACCCGGCTCTACGGAGCGAAGCACACCGGGGTCGCCGCGCTCGACGACGTCAGCCTGAGCTGTCCGGCGGGCAGCTGGACCGCCATCATGGGCCCCTCGGGGTCCGGAAAATCCACCCTGCTGCAGTGCGCCGCGGGCTTGGACCAGGTCACCAGCGGACGCGTCATGCTCGCGGGGCATGACATCACCGCGGCGCCGGACAGCGCGCTCACCGAACTGCGCCGCCGCACGGTCGGCTTCGTGTTCCAGAGCTTCAACCTGATCGGATCGCTGACCGCCGAACAGAATGTCGCGTTCCCGGCGAAACTCGCGGGCGTGCGGGTGTCCAAAAGCGACATACGCGAGGCGCTGGCCGGCGTCGGGCTCGACGGCCGGGCGGGGCACCGGCCGCGTGAACTCTCCGGTGGCCAGCAGCAGCGGGTCGCCATCGCCCGCGCGATGATCGCCCGTCCGGCCGTGCTGTTCGCCGACGAGCCCACCGGCGCGCTGGACTCCGCTTCGACGAAGCTGGTGCTGGAGCTGCTGCGCGCGATGGTGCGGACGGTGGGGCAGACCATCGTCATGGTCACCCACGACCCCGCGGTCGCGGCGAGTGCGGACACCGTGGTCTTCCTGGCCGACGGCCGGATCGTGGACCGGGTGGACAGGCCCGCGATCCACGAAGTCGCCGGGCGGCTCGCGCGGCTGGAGAGCTGAGCCCGTGTTCCAGATGTCGTTCAGCACGTTCCGCGAGCGGTGGGAACTGTTCGCCGGAGCCATTCTCAGCGTGGCCGTCGGTGCCGCGCTCGTGCAGGCCTCGCTGCTGGTATTGGCGGCCACGGGAACTCCGAGCATCCCGCCAGGATCGTCGCGGCAGGACGAGGACAGGATCCGCGAGGGTTTCGTCGGCGCCGCGACCGTCATGGGGATGACCGCGTTCCTCGCCATGTTCCTCGCGGTCTTCATCGTGAGTTCCACCTTCGCCTTCACCGTCGCGCGACGCCGCCGCGATCTCGCTCTGCTGCGCCTCACCGGGGGAAGCCGCGGCCAGCTGCGTGCGCTGCTGCTGTCCGAATCCCTGCTGCTCGGGCTGGTGGGATCGGCGCTGGGCGTGCCGTTCGGGCTGATCGCGAAATACGCGCAGCTCCGGCTGCTCAGCGGAATCGGCCTGCTGCCGGAAGGTTTCACGGCCCCGTGGCGGCCGTGGGCCGTGATCGCCGCCGGAGTGGCCGGCGTCGGCGTCGCGGTGGCGGGTGTGTTCACCGCATCGCTGCGGGCCGCGAAGATCCGGCCACTGGAAGCCTTGCGGGAGACGGGAAAGGCCGCGAGGGTGATGACCGCTTCGCGGTGGCTGCTCGGGTTGTCCTTCGCCGGGTGCACCGTCGCGATGGTGGTCTGGGCGCAAGGCGCCAACCTCATCGGCGCGATGATGGCGGCACTCGGTATCTCGATGGCCGGCGCGGTCGCCATGAGCATGCTGAGTCCTTTGGTCGTGCCGTTCGTGGCCTGGTCGCTGCCCGGAAGCGCACTGGCGAAGGCAAACCTGCGGGACGGGGTGCGGCGCGCCGCCGCCACGGCCTCCCCGTTGATCGTGCTGGTCTCGTTGCTGCTCGGCTTGGCGGGCACCTTCGGCTCGCTCGCCGCGGCCGGTGGGGAAGAGGCGAAGCGCTCCGTGAACGCCCACCTCGTGGTGACATCCACCGGTGAGGAGGCCGAACGGTTGCCCGCGATCGACGGTGTGGCCGTCGCCTCCCGGCAGAACACCGTGGACATCACGATCACCGCGCGGAGAACCTTCTACACCGGGATCATCGCGGTGGACGCGGCCGACTACGCGCGCACGCACAACCTGCCGCCGGGTGACCTCGAGGCGTTGACCGGCGACACCGTGGTCACCGGCCCGGCCCGGCACGCCGACCGGATCAGCCCCGGCCAGGTGCTCGAGGCCGAAGCCGCGGGCAGGCCGTTGCGGCTCACGGCGGTCGGCGGCTTGCCGGAGACCGTCGAAACGGGCGACAGTTTCCTTGTCCCGCGCGACATCCTGCCCAGGGAGGTCTGGTCAGGCGCACCGACCGAAACCGTTGTCCAGGTCGAGCCGGGACACCACCCCGACGTCGTCGCCGCGCGGATCAGGCAGGCGGGCTTCGAGGTGCGCACGGTGGCCGATTGGGCGGCCGCCCGCGCGGAGACCGCCCAGGACGGCAATGTCAAGATCCTGACCGTGCTGATGGGCCTCGCCGGGCTGTACGCGCTGATGGCCGTCGTGAACGCGGTGGTCATCGCCGGAACCGAACGACGGCGCGAGCTCGCCGTCGCCAGGGTGACAGGGCTGACCCGCATTCAGGTCGTCAGGACGGCGGTGATCGAAGCCATCGCCGTGGCGATCATCGGGCTGGTGCTCGGCTGCGTGGTCGCCGGTGCGGGCCTGACCGGCATCGGCGGCGCCATCCGGCAGGCGCTCGGCGTGACCGTGGTCTACGTGCCATGGACACTGCTCGCGGCCGTCGCGCTCGGCTCGGTGGTGATCGTGGCGGCGACGAGCGGCGTCACCGCGATCATCGTCACGAAGGAACGGCCGATCTCTCTGGTCGCCGCCAAGGAATGAGCAGGTTTTACTGTGGTTCAAGGCGGCGTTCAACCCGTTCTGGGGCTGGAGAAAGAACTCCTGGGTGCCGGGTGGCCGAGTGCGATGAAGTCCACCAGCCTGGCCACTGTCTCGTCGACGGTCTCGAGCGAGGTGTCGATGCGCAGCTCGGGTGCGAGTGGCCGCTCGTAGACGGCATCGACCCCGGTCAGCCCGGTGATCTCACCACGAGCGTGGCGGGCGTACAGACCCTTGACGTCGCGACGGCGGCACACCTCGACCGGCGTGGCGATGTGCACCTCGGAGAACGGGACACCGGCGTCAGTGTGCCTGGTGCGCAGCGCTTCCCGGCTGTGGCCGTACGGGGCGATGGCCGCCACGATGGCGGTGATCCCGTTGCGCGCCAACAGAAGCGCTACCGTTCCGATGCGCACCAGGTTGCTCTCACGGTCGGCAGGGGACAGGCCTAGCTCTGGCCAGAGTTCGCGGCGGACGACGTCGCCGTCCAGTACCTCGGCGCGGCGGCCCGCCGCCAGGAGCGCTTCACGTGCGGCCGTTGCCACGGTCGTCTTGCCCGCACTCGGCAAGCCGGTCAGCAGGACTGTCCTTCCGTCGGCCATCTCAGGCGACCCGCTTCTCTACCCAGTCGTAGACGCCGTCCAGGATGGCGCGGTGGGTCTCCTCGCCGAACACGTCCAAGCCTCCCGTGACGCTGTTGGCCTCGAGGATGACGAAACCGTCCGCCGTCGGGATGATGTCCAGGCCTGTCATGGTCAGTCCCATCACACGCGCGGCTCGCAGCGCGAGAGCTTCCAGCCCCGGCGGCGGATCGATCCGCTCGAAGCTTCCGCCGAGCTTGACGTGGGGACGCCACTGCCCGACCGCCGGCAGCTTGAGTGAAACCTCGGGCACGGCCTCACCGGCCACCATGACCCGATACTCACCCCATTGGGTGGAATAGTACGGAATGCACGCCAGGGTGCCGTGTTCGTCCAGCTGGTCCTGGATTTCCGCTTTCCGGGCGGAGAAATCGGTGACACGCGTGACGCCTTTGCCGCGATAGCCGTAGGACGGCTTGACGATGACGTCGTCCCATTCCCGGCAGGCGAGTTCGACCTCGGCCGGGGTGGTGGCCGATCGGCACGGCGGCACGGGCAGGCCTGCCTCACCGAGCTTCCGCATGGTCAGGAACTTGCTGTAGGACGTCTGCCAGACCTCGGCGGAGTCGAACATGTGCAGGCCCGGGGTTTCGCTGATCATGGTCAGCCGCTCTACCCGGTCGCGCCAGTCGAGTCCCCGGTCACGCCAGTCGTCCCCGAAAAGCCTGGCGCGGGAGATGATCGCGTCGAAGGAGCTGGCGGGATGCCCGCCCAGCATGACTTCCATGCTTCGGCCTCCCGGCGCGTAGGTGACGGTCTCAAGGGTGAACAACGTGGTCTCGTGGCCGCGGCGCCTGCCGTGCTCGACGAGCACGGGGCCGTCCGGATCGTATTCGCCTCCCGGGGTGGCCGGGCCCAGCACACCGTCGTCCCAGCCGAGAATTCCGATCTTCACCAGTGGCCTCCTCAGCCGAGCGGCGCGAACATCCGCTGACTTTCCCCGGCCGGCACGCCGCTGTCACCGGTCGAAAGGGCCGAACCGTTCCCCCTTCGGCTGCCCGAAAGGGCCGCAAACCGGGTCCTGCCACGAATCGGGGTACCGCGATCCGCTTCGCGATGCTTAAAGTTCGTCGGCAAATCACTACGCCGCCGGGGGGAGCCGACTGTGACCACTGGGGACACGAGTGCCGTACCGGCCGCCGGATTCCAGGACCAGGGCTGGTGGCGGAGTTCGACCTTTCTCGACGATCTCGCCGACGCGGTCCGCGACCGCGGCGACCATCTCGCGCTGATTGTCCATGAGGGCGACGAAAAACCCCGGACCTTGAGCTACGTCGAGCTTTCGGACGCTGTCGCCCGCTTCGCGTCGGCGTTGCGCGAACTCGGCGTCGGGCGGGGTGATGTGGTCGCCTGCTACCTGCCGAACCTGTGGCTGCTGGCTCCGCTTTACCTGGCCTGCCACCGGATCGGCGCGGTCAGCTCGCCGATCTTCCCGGTTGTCGGCACCCGCGAACTCGGCCATGTCCTGCGGGTGACCGGGGCGAAAGTCTGTGTGACCGTCGAGAGGAACGGCGAACACCATTGTGCGGCCTTGCTCGCCGAGGCGGCTCCGGAGACTCTGGCGCACCGGGTCGTGGTGGGCGACGCGGCGGCGACCGGCGCGATCGACTTCGACGAGTTCTTCGTCCGCACACCATGGGAAAACCGCACGCCCGTCCCCGAGGAGGACCGGCTCGGCCCGGACGAACCCGCGCAGCTGATGCACACTTCCGGCACGACCGGAAAGATGAAGCTGGTCGTGCACAGCCAGAACACCCTCTACGCGGCGGTCAGGGCGGTGTCCGAGCCGCACCGGCTGACGCGGGACGATGTCATCTCCCTTCCCGGCATCTGCACCGCGATGGCGGGCCTGACCTACGCGCTCTACCTGCCGCTTTTCCTCGGCGCCACCGGTGTCGTCCAGAAACACACCAACGACATGGACCTGCTGCGTGACCTGATCGAGGCGCACAGCGTGACGTGGCTGTACACGCCGCCCGTCTTCCTGGTCAACCTGCTTGCCGCACAACGAAAAGAAGCACGCGACACGTCCAGTCTCAAGCAGATCGTGACGGGCTCGGCGCCGGTTCACCCGCAGCTGATCACCCAGGTGCGCGAAGTCTTCGACGTGGAACTGCACGCGTTGTGGGGGATGACCGAGAACGGCGCCGTCACGGTCACCCGGCCGGACGACCCGGCGGGCTGGGCCGCGCACAGCGACGGCCGGTCGACACCGTGGATGGAGGTCCGCATCGACGCCGAACCCGGTGAGGAAGCGGGACGACTGCTGGTGCGCGGCGCGTCGCAGTGCCTCGGCTACCTGGGGCAGCGGGACGTCTACGACGCCTGTGTGGACGCCGAGGGCTGGTTCGACACCGGCGACCTCGCCAGGCCGGACGGCCGCGGCGGCATCCGGATCGTAGGGCGCCGCGCCGACATCATCACCAGGCCGGACGGCATGCAGGTGTCGACGCTCGAGGTCGAGTCGTTGCTGCAGCGTCATCCTGCCATCACCGAGGTGGTGCTGGTCGGCTACCCGCACCCGGAGATTCCCGGTGGAAGCAAGGTGTGCGCGGTCGTCGTCCCGGTGTTCCCGGCGATCTCCCTTGACGAGCTGCACGCTTACCTGGCGCGCGAAGGAGTGGCGAAGGCTTTCTGGCCGGACCGTGTGCAGTTCGTCGGCATCCTGCCCAAGAACTCGCTGGGGAAGGTGCTGCGGCAACCATTGCGCGAACGCCTCGAACTCGCGGCGGCGCCACGCTCATGACGAAGACACTCGAACCGGATCAGGCGCAGAAGCCTGGCGTCGCGCTGGCGGTGATCTCGGTCGCGACACTGATGTCCCAAGTGGACACGACGATCGTCAACGTCGCGCTGCCCGTTATTCAGCGTGCGCTCGGCTTCTCCGGGTCCGGGCTCGAATGGGTCGTCACGGCGTACTCCCTGAGTTTCGGCGGGCTTCTGCTCCTCGGTGGCCGGGCAGGCGACATCCTCGGGCACCGGCGGGTGTTCCTGTCCGGCATACTCGTCTTCACAGTGGCGTCGGCGGCAGGCGGATTCGCGGCCGAACAGTGGTGGCTCATCGTCTGCCGTGCGCTGCAAGGGATCGGAGGCGCGGCCGCGGTGCCAGCCGCGTTGGCGCTGATCGCGTCGATCTTCACGGAAGGTGCGCCGCGCGCCCGCGCGATCGGCGTCTACTCGGCGGTCGTCACCGCGGGCGGCGCCATCGGGTTGCTGGCAGGCGGCCTGATCAGCACCTCTCTTTCGTGGCACTGGGTGATGTGGGTCAACGTTCCGGTCGGTGTGCTCGTCCTGCTGATCGGCCCGCGTGTGCTGACGGAGACCGAGGGCACGCGCGGCCGGTTCGACCTGCCCGGTGCGCTGACCGGCACACTCGGCCTCACTCTGCTGGTGTACGGCCTGATCGCGGGAGCCACCGATCACTCGGGAGTGGCGCATTGGCAGGATCGGACGGTCATGACCGCGTTGGTTTTCGCGGTCGCGCTGCTCGCCGCGTTCGTGGTGATCGAGAATCGCACCCGGCACGCGTTGGTGCCTTTGCGGATCTTTGCCGACCGCCTCAGATCGGGTATTCTCGCGGTGTCGGTACTGACCACCGCCGCGACATTCGGGCTCTATTTCTTTCTGACCATTTTCGTGCAGGATGTCTGGCGGTTCAGCCCCTTTCAAACCGCGTTGGTGTACCTTCCGCTGACCGGTGTGGTGGTGGCCGGAATTCGATGCGGCTCATGGTTGCTGACCAGGTTCGACCCCTTCCGGCTGATCATCTCCGGTTTGGTGGTCGCGGCGGCCGGAATGAGCTGGCTTTCCTGGATCGGCGACTCGGACGGCTACCTGACGGGAATGCTCGTCCCCGCGCTGCTGACCTACGCGGGGCTCAGTGTCGGCAGCGTCCCGATGACGGTGCTGGTGCTGCGCGGCACGACCACCGAGGAATCAGGGCTGGTATCAGGGCTGCTGGGCGCCGCGAAGCAGGTCGGCGGCGCGACCGGCCTGGCCGTGCTGGGGACGGTCACCTGGGCGACGGCCGCCTCGGCCACGCCGAGCGCGGAAAAGGCGTTGGCGACCGGGGTGAGTCACGGAATCGCTGTGGCCGCCGGATTGATGGTGCTGGCGTTGGTGATCGCCGCCGCGACCATGCGGCCGCGCGAAGAGAGCTGGTCCGGACAGCAGGCCGGACAAGGAATCGGATCCCGAAAGGAGGAATGACCATGGAGAACGAAATCGAGGTTTTCGAGTTCGAGTCGCAGGAAGCTTGCTCCTGTGACCGGATCGCGGGGAGCTGAAGGTGAGCCGGTCGGCGCCAGGAAGCCGACCGGTCACAGCGCCGGGCGGGGGAGGCGGGTCAAGTCCCTCCCTCGCCCGGTACGGGTACGACCAAGACTTCGCGAGGAAAGCTGGCGGTCCTGATATGCGCTTGATCCAAGGAGAATCCCAGTACTGGGCGGTCGGCAAGAACTTCGTCGCGCGCGTGCCGGCGGACCGGCTCGGTGCGGACGGGCGCCCGACGCCCGAGCTGACCGCGTCACTCGAGGCGCGGGACCACGACAGGGCACCGGCCTCCGATGTGTTCGGGCTGACGGTGCTGGTGACGACACGCTGCAACCTCGCGTGCTCGTACTGCTTCCAGAACGCCGAACTGCCGACACCGGGCGCGGGCGGTCCGCTCCGGATTCCCGGCGCGACCGTCGATGACACCAAGGTCGCCGACATCATGGCGTTCACGCGCAAGCGGATGGCCGAGCTGGACAAGACCTCGGTGAACCTGATGCTCTTCGGCGGTGAGCCGACGATGTACCTCGACTCCTGCGTGAAACTGCTGGACGGGTGCCGCGACATCGGGCTCGCCGGAGCCGCGATGATCTCGAACGGGACGCTGCTCACCGCGCCCGCCGCGGTCGCGCTGGAGAACGCGGGCCTGCAATGGGTGCAGATCACGCTCGACGGTGACAAGGCCGAGCACGACCGGTCGCGGATCACGATCGGCGGCCGGGGAACGTTCGAGAAGATCCTGCGCAACGTCGAGAAGGCCTCGTCGGAGACCGCGCTGAAATGGCACCTGCGCGTCATCCTCAATGGCGACTCGATCACCAGCGTCGACGGCCTGGTCGGACGTCTCGCCGATCGGCTCGAGCCTGACAAGTTCATGATGACCTTCGGCCTCGTCTATGACGTCGGCCTCGGCTATGAGAAGACCGTGCAGCACTCGGTCAGCCTCGGGCACCGGCTCGCCGATCTGCACCGGCAGGCGATCGACGCGGGTTTCACCGTGGGCGCGCCCCGTGTGGTCGACTGCCAGTTCTGCGAGGAGGTCGGCGGCACGACCGGCGCCGTGGTGAACTCCGACGGCAGCCTGTTCAGCTGCTACCACTCCGCGGGCCAGCCAGGATACGACCTGGGTTCGGTCACTTCGGGGTACGAGCCGGAGAAGGTCGCTTCGCGCTGGGTGAACTGCGGCTACGAAACCGAGGGCGTCGACAAGGCCGCCGCGCGGCTTCAGGGCGACATCGTGGACGCCGCCATTCTCGATCACCTCTATGCCAAGGGCCTGCTCGCCCAGGCGACCAGCGGCCAGCCGGCCCCGACAGGTCACTGATCATGACCGGGCCGCGGGTGCTGTACGTCACGGGCTGGTGCCGCAGCGGGACCACCATGATCGGCAACCTGCTCAACGAACTCGACGGCGTCGTCCACGTCGGGGAGCTGCATTACCTGTGGCGCAACGGAGTCATCGGCACCGGCACCAACACGGTCTGCGGCTGCGCCGAACCGGTACTCGATTGTCCTTTGTGGAGTAAAGTGCTCGGGTTGACAGGCGGCGCCGACCTGCTCGCCACGGCCCGGCTCTGGGCGAGCGCGCAGGACCTGCTGGTGCGCACCCGGCACACCGCACGCAGACTGCGGCCGCGTCAGTCGCCTGCTTCGCGCGAACTGGCGGCGCGGATGACCCGGTTGTACGCCGCTGTAGCGGAGGTGTCCGGCGCGCACACCATTGTGGACAGTTCGAAGTTCCCCGCCGAAGCGGCACTGCTCGCCGCCACGGGCGAGGTGGATCTCCGTGTCCTGCACGTGGTCCGTGACCCTCGCGCGGTCGCCAACTCCTGGCTGCGTCCCAAGGACTACATCCCCGCGATGAGCGCGGCACGCAGCACCTGGTACTGGACAGGCTTCAACGCGGCGTCCGAGCTGGTGTGCCAGCGGAACCCGGCGACCTCGGCGCGGCTGCGCTATGAGGACTTCGCCCGCGACCCGCGTGGCGGTGTCGAGGACATCCTGCGGCTGCTCGGCCTGCGAGCCGAACCCCCGATCAGCGCGGACGGGACGGCCACGCTCGGCGTGAACCACACGGTGACCGGCAATCCCGACCGGTTCGCGCACGGCCGGGTCCAGGTCCGCCGGGATGACCGGTGGCGCCGGGATCTGCCGAAGCGGGCCGGTTCGACGGCCACCGCGCTCGCGTCGCCGCTGCTGGGCCGCTACGGCTATCCACTCCGCCGGGCGTCGGTGCCGTGATGGACCTGGGACTGGCGGGCAAGGCCGCGCTGGTGGCCGCGGGCACCAGCGGGCTCGGGCTCGGCACCGCGGTGGCGTTGGCGCGTGAAGGCGCGAACGTGGCGTTGTGCGGACGCGACCCGGACCGGCTGGCGGCGGCCGCCGCGACGGTGGACGCCGCGGGTACGGGCCGGGTGCTGGCGTCGGCGGTCGACGTCACCGACGAGTCCGCCGTCGCTGCCTGGGTCGACGCGACCGTGGCCGAACTAGGCGGGGTGCAGGTCGTCGTGACGAACGGCGCAGGCCCGCCACCTGGGCCGGTGACCGCGTTCGGGCTGGCGGACTACCGAGCCGCGCTGGAGACCAGCCTGCTGCCGCACATCGGGCTGGCGCTGGCGACGCTGCCGCACCTGCGCGCGGCGGGCAGGGGCAGGCTGCTGATGATCGCTTCGGAGACCGTGAAGCAGCCGATTCCCCGCTATGGACTGTCCAATGTGGTGCGAGTGGGGCTGGTCGGCTTCGCCAAGTCGCTCGTGCGGGAGCTCGGCTCGGCCGGGGTCACGGTGAACGTCCTCGCGCCCGGATATCACCGCACACCCGCGGTGGAGCGCCAGCTCGGCGCCGACCCGGAGAACAGGCTCGCCGAGTTCATCGCGGACATCCCGCTCGGCAGGCTCGGTGACGCGGCCGACTTCGGCGCCGTGGCCGCGTTCCTCGCCGGTGACCAGGCCGGTTTCGTCACCGGTGAAGTGCTACTCGTCGATGGGGGTTCCCACCGTGGTCTCGATTGATCCTTTGGCCGCTTCGATTCCCGCGGTGGAGACACTCGCGATCGACGGGGGCGTCCCCGTGCGGACGGCCGTCTGGCCGACCTACGACCGCGGCGACGTCTTCATCAGCGGCGCCGACGAGCAAGCGGGTATCGACGCCATCCGGCGGCGGCTGTACTTCCGGTACGACCACCGGCCGTTCGGCGAGACCGACGTCGGCCGGTTCGAGACCGCGCTGTGCGACTACTTCGGCACGAAACACGCGCTCGGCTGCACCAGCGGCACCACCGCGATCACGCTCGCGTTGCTGGGTCTCGGCCTGCCGCCCGGCTCGGCGGTGCTGTGTCCCGCGTTCACCTTCGCGGCGACGCCGTCCGCGATCCGGCTCGCCGGGCACCACCCGGTGCTCGTCGAGTGCGACGCCGACCTCAACCTGGACATCGCGGACCTGGCGGCCAAGCTGACCCCGGACGTCGGCGCGGTCGTGGTGGTGCACATGCGGGGCTTCGCCAGTGATGTCGACGCGGTGCGCGAGCTGACCGACCCGCTCGGCATCCCGGTCGTCGAGGACGCGGTGCCGGCACTCGGCGCCCGGCTGCGTGGCAGGTTGCTCGGCACGATCGGCGCGGCGGGTGCCTTCTCCACCCAGTCGGACAAGTCGATCAACACGGGGGAGGGCGGGTTCCTGGTCACCGACGCCACCGAGCTGTTCGCGCGTGCGACAGTCCACTGTGGAGCCTATGAGGGCAGGATGGGCCGCCACTTCGACGCCGCTGACGCGCCGCCGAGCGACGTCTGCGACCTCGACTACCCGATCTTCGGCTGGCGGCTGGACGAGATCCGCGCGGCATTGGCCAACTCGATGCTCACCCGGCTGGACGAACGCGTCGCCCGGCATCAGCGCAACCACGCGGCGGTCGCCGAGGCGCTGGCGGGGGAGTCCCGGATCGCGGTGCGGACCCCTGTCGCGCCCGGCGCGTTGCTCGGCGAGTCGCTGATGTTCCGCGTACTCGACCCCGGTCGCGCCGCGGGCGCACGGTTCGCGCGCGCCCTGTGTGCCGAGGGGATCTCGGCGCGCAACATCGGCGACCCTGTCGACCACAATGTCCGTGCGTTCTGGAACTGGCGATTCTGCTTCCCCGACCCGGCGGCGGCGAAGCGCGCGCTGCCCAGGTCCGCGGCATACCTGGACCAGGCCGTGGACATCCCGCTGTCCGCCAACCTGACCCTCGACGACTGCGCCGACGTGGTGCGCGCCGTGCGCAAGGTCATCGCCGGGCTGCCGGGAGGAGCACGATGACCGCCACCCTCTCGCCAGGCGAAACCTTCGCCGCCGCGCTGACGGACTCGGGCACGGACCTGGAAGTGCCTTTGCGCGTCGCGCTTCCCGCGACCTTTCCGCTGGCCAAGACCCGTCCGAGATACACGGTGCGGCATCTGCTCAAGACACGCGAGGTGTCAGGCCCGGCGGCTTACCTGCGCGAGGAACACCACGGTTCGGACACCTCGGGCACGTCGTACGACTCGACCCCGGAGGCGCGCTTCACGACCTCACTCGCGACCGCGGGGATCACGACGGTCACCGCGTCACTGTCGATCCCGGCCGAGCTCACCGCGCACCCGGCGATGCTGGCGACGGTGATCGACCACAGACTGGTCGTCCGCTTGTGCACGCAGGAGAACGACGCGCTGCTCAACGGGAGTTACGACGGGGTACTGCCCGGAATTCGCGCGCTACCGGCACTGCGTCGCATCGAGCAGCCGATCGGCATCGACCGCGCGGCCGCCGAAACCTGTGCGCTCGTCGAAGAAACCGGCGGCTCGTGCGACGGCATCGTGACGCATCCCAGGGTGTATTGGGAACTCGTGCGCCTCGGGCAGCTCGCCCGGCTGACCGAGGCCGGTGTCCGGGTGTCGCGCACCAGGATGCTGGCCGCGGACGAGGCGATCTTCGCCGACTTCCGCGCGGCGTTCACCTTGATGGACACCATGGACTCCGCGATCGGCCTGCGCAGGGGCACCGGTGGGCAGTACCTGCTCTGGGCGTCGGTACGGCTCGGTCTCGCTGTCCACTTGCCGCAACACGTGGTGATCCGCACGGTCAAATGACGGGTATGGCCCCGCCTCGGCGGCGGGGCCATACCCGTCATCGGGTCAGGCGTGCACGAATGTGGGACTGAAGTTCTTATTCTCCGTCAGTGTGCCGGGAGTGACTTGAAGAGGATCGACAATCCCGAAAGCGGCTGACTCCGCCACCGGACCATATTCGCCTATCGGGTGGCCGTCCTGGAGCACATTGGTGAACGGAACCGAACCGAAATTGGGGAAGCGGCCGTTGGGGCGCTCGACACCCACTTGGGTGCCCTGTGGTTGGTTCGGCCCGGCGAGCAGAGCGGTCTTACGCCACCCGCGAGTCACGTTCTCCAGCGTGAATCGATAGAGCTTGTCGCCCTGATAGTCGACGGTGCCATGGAGAACATCGCCGGGTGCCACCGGATCGGCCCACCGGGCCCGGCTGCTGAACCCGGTGGTCTCATACCAACCCGAGTAGGCCGGACGACCGGACGCACAGTCCGCGACGGTGCCGACCCCGGCGTACAAGTAAGGGTTCGTTGTGGCGTAGTTGTAGATGGTCACCTCGAAGTCGACCGCACTGCGTACTCCGGCGCAATCGACCGCGGGCTGCGTCCAGGTCGCGGTCACCTGCCGTACGTCGGCCGCATGGTACACGCCGTATCCGGCGAACGGATCGTCCGAGAATATGCAGCACAGCGCCGATGCCGACGCGGGCGCCGCCGTGCTGGCCACCAGTGCCAAACCTCCGATCGCCGTCGCTACCCTGGACAGAAAACGTCTTCCCACAATCGCTCCCTTCGATTGAAACAGCATTTAGGCTACTGAGAAAACCGGCCGCTCGTCGCGGACCGAAGGGCAGACAAAAAGGAGGAGCTTTCGATGACCGTGAGCCGCTTACGGCACATTCCCGGCATTGGGGTGGATATCATCGGCGACGCCGCCGACGCGCTCGCCGACCCCGACGTGCTCCGGATGGAGAACCTCGACACCGACCTCCGCCCGCCACCGGCGGCGCTCATCGCCACCCGCGCCGCCATCGACGACGACGCCGCGAACAGCTACCTCCCGTTTCAAGGGCACAGCGGCCTCCGGGAAGCCGCCGCCGCGCATGTCGGCCGGATCGCCGGGCGCACCTACGATCCCGGCGCCGAGTGCGTGAGCGTGGCAGGCGGGCTCAACGGCGTGCTGAACACCTTGCTGGCCACAGTGGAACCCGGCCAGGAGGTCGTGCTCACCGACCCGGCCTACGCGGGACTGGTCAACCGCATCCGGCTCGCGGGCGGCGTCCCACGCTTCGTTCCCGCCGAGCCTGATGGGGATGCCGGCTGGGGCGTGGACCCGGATCGCCTGGCGGCGGCCGTCGGGCCCGCCACCGCGGCGGTGCTCATGATGAGCCCGTCCATGCCGACGGGCCTGCTGCTCGATCATCGGCATTGGTCCGCGCTGGCTCCGGCCTGCGAGCGGCACGGCGCCTGGCTCATCTACGACGCGGCCATGGAACGCATCCGCTTCGACGGCAGTGTGCCGGACCATCCGGCCGCACACGAAGGCCTGGCGGGCAAGGTGATCACCGTCGGCTCGGCGTCCAAAGAGCTCCGCATGATCGGCTGGCGGGTGGGCTGGGTGGTCGGCCCCGCCGACATCATGGCCGACATCCGCTTGGTGGGCTTGACCAATGTGGTCTGCCAGGTCGGCCTGGCCCAGCGGGCCGTGGCCGCGGCGCTCACCGCACCGGACGCCGGCGCCGACATCGCGGCGGCCACGGCGGAATGGCGCCGCCGCGCCGAAACAGTCGTCCGGCAACTGGCGGGCTACCCGGTCGTGCGGCCGCACGGTGGCTGGTCACTGCTGCTCGACACCACGCCACTCGGCACCACCCCGGCCGAGCTTTCCGAGCGGCTGCTGAGACTGGGCAAAGTGGCGGCCACCCCCATGCACGGCTGGGGACCCAGCGGGGATCACTACCTCCGGTTCGTGTTCGCGAACGAGCCGGCGCACCGCCTCGCCGACCTACGCGACCGCTTCGAGGCGGCCTGCTGAGAGGTGTTGGGTCCAGTGCTCGTGAGCGGCTCGGATGGGCGCGTGAAGGTATCATGATCGTTTCAAGATATTTCGGCGATTGAATTGTATCGGCATTGCCAACCTGCGCTTATGGCAACTTGGTTCGCCGTCGACGTCAGCTATATAGAGGGCCGGAGAAGCTGTCATTGGCCGTGTAACCATCTTTGAAAATGCCCATCGCGAAAGCGGGGTTGCACCACGAGTCACCGGGTGGCTACTTTCGAGGTGGGGGATTCCGCAGCCGCAAGGCAACCCGCCCCTGTCACCGATCGACATTGTTCACCACGCATTCCCAGGGGGGATCATTCATGTCCAAAATAGTCGTCACCGGCGGCTTGGGGTATATCGGTTCGGTACTGGCCGGGCAATTGGCGGCCGGCGGGCACGAGGTCGTCGTGGTGGACAACGAGCTGGTCAGGGAACGGCCGCCGAGCACGGCGGAAACCCAGTACGTCCAAGGCGATGTCCGCGAGCCCGATGACTGGGAGCAGGTGCTCCGCGGCGCTGCGGGCGTGGTGCACCTCGCGGCCATCGTCGGTGATCCGGCCTGCGCACTCGACCACGACCTGACCTGGGACACCAACTACCTCGGGACCATCCGGGTGGCCGAGGCGTGCGCGCGTGCGGGCGTCCGCAGGCTCGTGTTCGCGTCGACGTGCAGCAACTACGGTGTTTCGCGCGGTGAGATCGCGGACGTGTTCTCGCCGCTGAGCCCGCAATCGGTGTACGCGGAGTCGAAGGTTCGTGCCGAGCACTACCTGCTTTCCCGGCGCGGGGGGCGGCTTCTGCCCGGTATCCTGCGCTTCGCCACCGTCTACGGCCTGTCGCCGCGGATGCGGTTCGACCTCGCGGTCAACATCATGACCGCGAAAGCGGTGCTGGACAGGAGGATCACGGTCCACGGCGGCACACAGTGGCGCCCGTTCCTGCATGTGAGTGACGCCGCCACCGCGGCCGCCGTCGCGCTGGCGGCCGCGCCCGCCCGTGCCGCCGAGATCTACAACTGCGGATCCGACGCCGAGAACTACCCGCTCGCCGAAGTCGGCCGCGTCATCCAGCGCGAGGTCGGCGATGTCGAACTCGACATCCTCGACGGGGCAACGGATTCTCGCGACTACCGCGTCGGGTTCGCCCGCACCGAACGCCTGCTGGGCCATCGGCCGAGCCGCCGGCTGGTCGATGGGGTCCGCGAGCTCAGGGACGCGCTCCGGGCAGGCGAATTCCGGGACTTCGCCGACAAGCGGTACAGCGACTTCCTCATTCTGCGCGACCTGCTCGCCACCGTGACCAGGTTGGCGAGTTGACCAGCGCCTTGTCCTCGAAAGGATACGAGATGTCACTCGGCAAACCCGCGCTTCTCGGCGGCTCCGCACTCTTCGACACTCCGATCCCGCTGATTCGCCCTACCTTGCAGGTCGACGACGAGCTTTTCGCGGAACTCCGCGAAATCCTGGAGTGCGGACTGCTGACCAACAGCTCCCGGGTCGCCGCTTTCGAGGACCGCGCCGCGGAGTTTCTCGGTGTCGCTCACGTTGTCGCGCTCAGCAGCTGCACTACGGGCCTGATGCTGGTCCTGCGTTCACTCGGCATTTCCGGTGAAGTCGTATTGCCTTCCTTCACTTTCATGGCGTCCGGACATGCCGCGCTGTGGAACGGCCTGACCCCGGTGTTCGCCGAGATCGATGTCGACACCGCGAATCTCGACCCGGCCGCGGCCGAGGCCGTGCTGACGGCACGGACCGGCGCGGTACTCGCCACGCATGTCTTCGGCGCTCCGGCGGATGCGGACGCGCTGGAAAAAGTCACCCGGCGAGCGGGGATCCCGCTCGTGTTCGACGCGGCTCACGGCTTCGGCGCGGTGTATCCCGACGGCCGGAAAGTGGGCTGCCGCGGCCTCGCCGAGGTGTTCAGCCTCAGCCCCACCAAGACCCTCGTCTCCGGCGAAGGCGGTTTGGTGGCGACGAACGACGACGCGCTGGCGGCGGAACTGCGGGTCGCGCGCGAGTACGGCAATCCCGGCACGTACGACAGCCTGTTCGCCGGCCTCAACGGGCGGATGACCGAGTGGAACGCACTGCTCGGCCGCCGGAATCTCGAGCGGCTGCCAGGCTGGCTCGACGCGCGCCGGGCAGCGGCGGCGCGGTATCTCGCACGGCTGAGCGAAATTCCCGGCCTGCGGTTCCAGCGCATCCCGGCCGGTGCGGTGAGTACGTACAAAGACTTCGCCTTCAGGGTCCGAGCCGATGAATTCGGCACGAGCCGGGACGCGCTCGTGCGTGCCTTGCGCGAGGAGAACATACCGACCCGTCGCTACTTCGATCCGCCATTGCACGGGCAGACCGCTTATCGCGCGTTCGCGACGACGCCGCTGCCTCGTACGGAACTGGTGTCCGCACAAGCCATCACGCTCCCGTTGTATTCACACATGGCGCCTTCACAAGTCGATACGATCTGTGCGGCGATCGAGCGTATCCACGGGCACGCCCCGGAAATCGCGCGTGTTGCCGCACAGGACGGCAAAGGAGCGACGGTACCCCGATGAGCTACATCGCCGAGCTACGCAAACAGGTCGGGACCCGGCCACTCATTCTGCCCGGCACGTCGGTGCTCGTCACCGACGAGCGGAACAGGTTGCTGCTGCTCACCCGATCCGAGACCGGTGACTGGGGCCTGCCGGGCGGTTTCATGGACCCCGGCGAATCCTTCGAGGACGCGGGCAGGCGCGAGGTGCGCGAGGAAACCGGGATCGTGCTGGATTCGCTGGAGCTGTTCGGCGTCTATTCCGGGCCCGAGTACTACTACCGCTATCCGCACGGCGACGAGGTGCACAACGTCACCGCCGCGTTCACGGCCGCCGTTGCCGGCACCTCCGTTCGGGTCGACGGCGTGGAGATCTCCGGCTACGAGTTCTTCGACCTGGACAGGCTGCCGTCCGACATTCTCGGGCCCGAACGCCCTATCGTCGACGACTACGTGAAGCGGTTCGGTCCGTCATGACCCGGCTGGCGTTCCTCGACTCTGTGCTCCGGGAGGCGGCCGAGCGGCTGCCTCCCGGAGGCGGCGGCGCGGTGACCAAGCCCGGCGAACCGAATCAGGTGGTGACCGAGGCCGACCACGAGATCGAGGAATTCCTGACCGCGCGCATCCGCGCCGCCTACCCCGAGCACGACATCCTCGGCGAGGAAACCGGTTTTCACGGCATGAACGCCCGCGCGACCTGGGTGCTCGATCCCATCGACGGCACGAGCAACTACGCGGCGGGTAGCCCGCTGTTCGGGATCATGGCTGGCCTGCTCGTCGACGGCGTGCCGGTGGCGGGCGGCGTCGCGCTGCCCGCGTTCGGTGAGGTCTACCTCGCCGAACGCGGCGCGGGCGCGTTCCGGAACGGGCAGAGACTGCGGCCACCCACCGCCTCGGACCTCAGCGCGTCCCTGATCGCCTATGGGATCGACGGCGAAAGCGAACTGGCTCGCCAGGACTTCGAGTTCGCGGCGGAGCTGGCGACCCGCTGCCGGGGCCTGCGCATGGGCAACAGCGTCTTCGATCTGATGCAGCTGGCGACCGGTGCCTACGGCGCTTCACTCAACCGGACGACCCGGATCTGGGACAGCGTCGCGCCGCACGTGATCCTGGAGGAAGCCGGCATCCCCTACACGGGCTTCTTCGGGGAGCCGATCAGCTACTCGCCACTCGACGTCGCGGCCAAGGCGAACTTCACGGTCTGCGCCGCCGTTCCGGGGTTGCATCCACAGATCCAGCGTCTGCTCGGAGGTGCGTCATCACAGCCGGCCTGATCGGACCCCCACGTGGCCGGATGCGCCTCGCGCTCGCGGGCGCGGCGGTGTCGATGTTCCTGATGGGCCTGGTCACGGCCTTGCTCGGCGCCGCGGCCCCGTTCACCGCGCACCGCTTCGAGATCGGGGTGGCCGCCTCCGGGCTGCCGGTGAGTGTCTACAGCGCCGGGTCGATGGTCACCGTGCTCGTGTGCGGAATCGCGGGCCGGCGCGTGAATCCGACCTGGGCCATCACGGTAAGCCTCACGGCGTTCGCGCTCGGCTCGGCAGGCCTGGGCCTGGCCTCGGGGTGGTTTCTCTACCTCGCGGCGGCCGGAGTCGCCGGAGCGGGCTTCGGCGGCCTGGTCCTGTTCCTGAACACCGCGTTCTCCAAGGGATTCGGTAAGCACGACGTACTCGTGTTGAACCTGCTCAACGCGATATTCGGGATCGGCGCGATCATCGGTCCCCTGGCGGCAGGCGCCGCGCAGACCACCGGGCTCGGCATCGTGTTCGCGAGTGCCGCCGTCGCCTGCCTGCCGGCACTGGTGGCCCGTAATGCCGGTCAGCTCATCGAATCCCGGCAGGCTGTGGCGGACGGGTCGATCCGCAAGCACCTACCCATCATCGTCGGGTTCGCGGCGGTGTTCTTCTCTTATGCCGGAGTGGAAACCGGTACCGGAGCGTGGGCGTCTTCGTACCTGGTGGCCAGCGGTCACCCCGAGGCCCAGGCCGCCGCTTTCACGGCGCTCTACTGGGCAGGACTGACAGCGGGCCGGATTGTCATGCCGCTCGCCGGCCTGCGCCTGAGCCCCAAGCCGCTGGTCACGATCTGCGTGGTGCTGAGCATGTGCGGCCTTGGCTTGACCATGCTGCCCGGTTTGGGCCCGGCCGGGTTCGCGATCACCGGCTTCGCGATCGGCCCGATCTTCCCGACCACGTTCGTGTGGATGGCGAACACGCTGCCCACGTCGCACACGGCAGGCTCGATCCTGCTCACCGCCGGGACGGCGGGCAACACCGTCCTGCCTGCCATGATCGGCCTGACGGTCGGTGTGCTTTCGCCGCTCACCATTCCGGCGACGATCATCGCGATCGGGCTGGCGATGCTCGTCGCCATCCAGGTGACTCAGCGTGTCTCGGTCACGCGCCGACCATGAGGACTTCGTAGGTCGGGCTGGTCGGCGGGTAGCCGCTGAAGATGTGCGAGTTGACTACGGCGAGCTTGCCGCCGACCTTGGCCGCCGAGACCGGCTGATCGAACAGGTCGTCCTTGATCGTGCCCGCCGCGACGCCGTGACTCAGGTCGCCGTCCAGGCGCCATCGGCTGATCGTGTCGTCGAGCTGCACCGCCCAGAGCCGCCTGCCTTCGAGCACGAGACTGACCACACTCGGCGCGTTGACCCCCGCGATCTCCTTGCTGGCCCCGGTGATCGGGTTGATCGTGTACACCTTGCCCGGCGTGGTGGCGGCCACCAGCAAGGTGTCCCCGGACGGCGTGGCGATGATGTCGTTCATGAAGAAGGCGCCGGGGGAGCCGCCTGCCCCGGGGCCGCTCAGCCGAAGCGTGCGCGGCGCTCCGAGCGCGCCCGCCACGACGGGCACGAAGAACAGCTGCGGGTGGTACGAGTCGGTGAACCAGGCCCCGTACGGGGTCACCGCCACGTCGTTGACGTACGACGTCTGCGGGTCGCCGAAGGTGAAGTCCGCGACCTTCGCCTTGGTGCGGGTGTTGTAGACGTATGCCTTGCCCCCGTTGCCGCCTGCGACGAACAGCAGGTCGTGGCGCCGGTCGAGGTCCAGGCCCGCCGCGCCGGTGCGGGGCGGTACTTCGATGAACCGCTCCGCGGTGCCTCGCCTGAGGTTCTCGCGGAAGATCGTGCCCGCGATCAGGTCGCCGGTATAGAACGTGCCGTCCCCGGCGTCCGTGATGCCCTCGGCCGAGGTCGCGCCGGGAAGCACGATCACCTTGGTCGCGGCCGTCGCCGGTCCCGACAGGCCGAGCAGCAGCGAGGACACCACCAGTGGAATGAGCAGGATCTTGCGCATGGGAATCCCTCCAGTCGCCCCAGCCCCCCGGTGAGCCATCCTGCCCCACCGGTCAACATCGCTGACGTGAGCTTTCGGTCGCGGTCTGTCACCGGCCCGAGATCCGATACGTATTACTCGGGCGCCGACCGAAGTGAGGCCGTTCGGCCGAGAATGACCGCAACTGAAAGCAGGAAAGTGTTCGGCGGCCATTCGGCCGCCACCTTTACCGGGTATTGACAGTCTCCGCGCGGCGGAGGTTAGCTGAGCGTCTATTTTCTTTCCCCGCAGGGTCTTCGAGGAGAGTGCGTATGACGGCGCTCGGTCCGGATGCTGATCCGCTCGACGCACTCAGAAAACTTCGCGGCGATCACGGTTCGGTGTTCACCAAGGGGCGAGGCGAGATCTATGTTTCCGATCCGGCACTCGCGAAAGAGATATTGGCGAACAACGAAGGCCTTTTCCGCGACCATTCCGATTTCTTCCGTATCAGGACGGGAATGTTCGGACCGCGGTCCACGCAGGTCGAAATCGGACGGGCCGCACGGGTGCTGCTGCGCCGATACAGCCAAGACCACGCGGACGAACTCCCCGCGCGCGTCGCCGGGCTGGCGCCGGGCAGTGACTGGCCGGACGCGGGAAACCGCCTTGTGTATGAACACTTCCGCCCGGCGCTGATCGGGGACGCCCCGCCGGCGGCACTGCGCGAGACGGTGGACCAGGTCGTCGAACGGGCGGTGCTGGCCGGGGCGCGCGACCGCTACTCCCGGCTCGCCCGCCACCGGTTCCGCGCCCGCGTGCGGCGCGTCCTGTGCGCGGAGATCGCCCTCCGGCGAGCGCGGCCCACGGGGGAGCCTGCCGACCTGCTGGACGTTGTCGCGCACGCGGCGACCGGGCGCACCCGGGACGCCGACCTCGCCGAGGTGTTCCTCTCGTGCCTGTTCGCGGTCGCCGGCTCGGTCGGTTTCCTGCTCGGCTGGTCGCTCTACCTCGTCGGCACGGCGGCACCCGAGCAGGCACACCCCGCGTGGGTGGTGCGCGAAGCACTGCGGCTGTGGCCCGTGGCATGGCAGTTCGGCCGGACTCCCAGCCGGGAGCATCAGCTCGCCGCGCTCACCGCGAAGCCCGCCGACGAGGTCGTCGTGTGCAGCTACCTCGTGCACCGGGATCCCGCGCACTGGAGCGAACCGGACGAGTTCCGCCCGGACCGGTGGGCTTCGGGCGCGGGGCAGGAGGCGTTCATCCCGTTCGGCTGGGGTCCGCACGCCTGCACCGGCGCCGGTGTCGCGACGCAGGTGACCGAGACGCTCGTCGGGCTGATCACCTCGGCCTACCGGCTCGGCGTCGCCGCCACTTCATCCCGGCCCCAGGTCTCCGCGGCGCTCGCGCCCCCGCGGTTCCACCTGCGGCTGGACCCGGTTTCACTGGCCGAGGGGAGGTGAGCACCTTGTCGAAGATCTTCCGCGCCACGCTGTCCGCGCTGAACATCCGCAAGTCCGACCGGCACTACCGCTGGTACTACTACCACCACATCTGACCGACCGGCTGGGAGCCTGCCGCAGCCGGCGGGCTCCCGGCCCCGGCGACCGGAGTATCGATGGACACGGATGTGCTGCGCGACCTGCGCGGGCCGAGCGCGGCCGCGGGCGGGGTGTTCTGGCAGACCGAGCGGCAGCTCATGGTGTTCGACGCCGACGCTGCCGCGCAGGCCAACGCCGACAATTTCGCCGACCTCACGCTGCCAGACCGCCTGCGTGACCTGCTGCTGCGCCGTCCGAGCACACCGGTTTCCTGGAAGCGCGTGCGATCGGCCTGGATGGCCCAGCTGCGCACCCTCTCGGATGAAGCGGGCTTGGCCGCGCTGGACGCCAGGATGGACTCGGTGCTGCGCGCGCGGACTGGTTCGCCGGTGAACCTGCCCTGGCTCGCGCATGAGGTCAGTTTCCGTTCCCTGCTCCCGATCGTGCTCGGCGGACTGTCCCCATCGGACAGCGCGAAGATCAGCGAGGACGCGATCGCGAAACTCGCCAGGCTGCTGGGCGAGGCCGCTGAGGACCCGCCGTGGTGGCGGTCGTGGCGACCCGTGTCGATCCAGGTCAAGGCCGGGCTGGTGGTCCGCCGCGAACTACGCCGCCGTGCCCGTGACACCGGCGCGGCACGCGCGGATCTCACCCAGCCGATCGCCACCGACCTCCTTGACGAGCTCGGCATGGACCGCGCGGTCGACGCCGTCACCGCCGTGCTCACCGCGATCGCCGGCCCGCCTGGCGCGGCCGCGGGCTGCGTGATGTACGAGCTGGTCAACCGCCCGGATTGGGCGGACCGCCTTGCCGCCGAGTTCGCTTCGGTGAGTCCCGCCGAGCTGTACCGGTCCGGTACCCGGTGCGCACCGGTGGCGCACCGGTTCGTGAAGGAGGTGCTGCGCCGCTGGACCTCCCCGACGATGCTGACCCGCAGCGTCCGCACCCCCATGCGCGTGGCGGGGAACGATCTCGCGGTCGGCCAGCACTTCGTGCTCAGCCCCGCGATGGTCCACCAGGACCCGAGGCACTGGCGTGACCCGGAGGTGTTCGACCCCGACCGCTGGCTGCCCGGCGCGCCACACGGCCCGGCGGGCGGCCGGCACTACGTGCCGTTCGGCTGGGCGCCGACCGCCTGCGTCGGCGCCGGGCTCGGCCTGTGCCAGCTGGTGCTGCTGTGCCGCCTGCTGTGCACCACCTACCGGATCGACCTGCCGCGGGCGGTCATGCCGACGATGGCGATCGGCCCGGTCCCGATGCCACTCGGCTTCGACGGCCGACTGTCCACACGGGACTAAGAGGTCGTGACTATGCGGTAACGCAAATGGGTGACGTCGCGGCCTTCGAGCCTGCGGACGAGCTCCAGTTCGACGTGGCCGAGTCCGGTCGGCTCGAACAGCCGCCGTCCGTCACCGAGCAGCACGGGGACGAGGTGCAGTTCGAGTTCGTCGAGCTGGCCCGCTGCCAGCAACGCCTGCGCCGCACCCGCGCCGTGGACCAGCACGGCTCGATCTCCCGCCGCTTCCCGTGCGTCTTCGGCGCACGCGGTGACGTCGGTGTAGAACTTCGCGCTGCCAGGTGGTTCGTCGGCCGGGTCGATGGTGTGGGTGAGCACGTGGATCGGCACGCCGTCGTGGTGGTCGCCGTTCCAGCGACCGGCCAGTTCGAACGTGCGGCGTCCGGAGATCACGGCGCCGGTCGCGCCTGCCTCGGCGTACACCTGCCCGTTGACGCCCTCGGCCATCCGGTCGTCGAGCCAGTTGAACAGCCGCCCGCCGTCGCGGCCGAGTTCCTGGCCCGGCCGGTCGTCCGGCCCGGCGATGTAGCCGTCGACCGACATGGACATGTAGAGCCGCAGCGGCGTCCTGCTCATGGTCATTTCCCTTCCTCTGGCCGATCTTGGTCGTTCAGAACAGGGTCGCGGGCTCAACCGGCTCCGGCTCGGGCAGCGCCTCGATGCCGGGCATCAGCGTTCGCACGTCGTCGTGGAACCGGCGGGCGAGTGCCGGCGCGTCGTCGTTGTCGGGAGTGTGCAGGAAAACCGTCGGCGACCGGCCCTCGCGCAGCCAGCCCGCGACCACCTCGGCCCATGGCTGCCACCCTTCGACCGTCTCCTCGGCCGAGTCGCGGCCCAGGTAGCGGACGATCGGCTGGTCGGTCAGTGCTCGCGTCCGCCGGGGCAGCCGCGGTTTCTTGGCCCAGGCGTCCTGCTCGGCCTCGCTGGTCGGCGGGCTCTGGAAGAAGACGGTGGTGTCGAACGGCACCCACTCGGCGTTCGCTTCGGCGAGCGCGGACTCCAGCACCGACGTCGAGCCGGCGTCGGTGAAGAACGCGGGGTGGCGCACCTCTACGGCGCGACGGCGGTCGGCGGGGAGCCTGCGCAGGAAGCGGCCGAGCGCGTCGACGTCCGAAGGGCCGAACGAGCCGGGCAACTGGGTCCACAGGACCGCGCGGTCGCCGAGTGGTTCGATCGCGTCCAGGAACGCCCGCATCTCGGTCTCGACACCGGCGAACCGGCGCTCGTGCGTGACGACCTTGGGCAGCTTGAGCACGAACCGGAAGCCGGGGCCGGTCTGCTGCGCCCAAGCCTCGACGGTGTCACGGGCGGGGGTCGCGTAGAAGGTGGTGTTGCCCTCGACCGCGTTGCACCAGCCCGCGTAAGCCCGCAGGCGCTCCTTGGCCGGCAACGACTGCGGCAGGAAACGTCCTGGCCACGCTTTGTGGGTCCACATCGCGCAACCGACATGCAGACGTGCCACTGGCGTCAGCTCCCCTCGATCGTGAGTGAAAGCTACTGCCCGGCCCGAACGTTGTGAAAGAGGCGTTCACAACGCTCACCGTCGCGAACGGGGCGTTGACCGCGCCGCATAGGGCCGGATTGAAGGTGCGACCGACAGCGCCAGATCGCCAGGATGGAGGCCGGAGACGAACCGGGAGGAAGCGCTCATGGCGAACACCGAGGGCCGCGTGTGGCTCATCACCGGCTGCTCGGCCGGTTTCGGCAGGGAGATCGCGCTGGCCGCGCTGGCCGCAGGCGACAGCGTGCTGGCCACCGCCCGGCGCCCGGAAACGCTGGCTGACCTCGAGGGGCGGGGCGGCGACCGGGTCCGGACGGCGGCGCTCGACGTCACCGACGCCGCGCAGGTGGCGGCCGCGGTGAAGACCGCGATCGAGACGTTCGGGCGTATCGACGTCGTCGTCAACAACGCGGGATACGGCTCGGTCGGCGCGGTCGAGGAGTTCACCATGGCCGAGCTGCGGACGGTCATGGAGGTCATGTTCTTCGGTGCGGCCGAGCTGACCAAGGCCGCGCTGCCGCACCTGCGCGCGCAGGGGAGCGGGACGATCGTGCAGATCAGCTCGACGGGCGGGCAGGTGTCGATGCCCGGCTTCGGCGCCTACAGCGCGGCGAAGTTCGCCTTGGAGGGCCTGTCGGAGGCACTCGCCGCGGAGGTCGCGCCTTTCGGCGTGCGCGTGCTGATCGTCGAGCCGGGGGCGTTCCGCACGGAGTTCGGCGCCCGGGTGCAGCGGTCCCGCACGATCGACGCCTACGCGGAGTCCACGTCGGACAGCCGCGAAGCGATCGAGAACATGGACGGCACCCAGCCAGGTGACCCGGCGAAGGCAGCCGCCGCCATCCTGCGGGCGGTCGGCTGCCCGAACCGGCCGTTGCGGCTGGCACTCGGCGCCGACGCCGTCGACGCCATTCGCGCTCACCACGAAGCGATCGCCACGGACCTGAGCAACTGGGAGAAAGTGAGCCGCGGGACCGACGTCACGGACTAGCAGCGCTCGGCAGGCGGACGGTCAGTACGGCGCCGTCCGCGGTGACGGTGCCACCGTGGGCGTGGGCTATCTCGGCGACGATGGCGAGGCCGAGTCCTGAGCCACCGTCGTCACGGTCGCGGCCGTCGTCGAGGCGCACGAAGCGGTCGAAGACGCGTTCGCGGTCCTCGTCGGGGATGCCGGGACCGTCGTCGGCGACGGTCAGCACGCACTCGGTGTCCGAAGAGGACACGGTGACGCGAACCCGGTGTGCGGCATGGCGCTCGGCGTTGTCGACGAGGTTGCGGAGCAGCCGGGTGAGCCGCGTTCGGTTGCCGGCGACCACGGGTTCGCCGTCGACGGCGGAGGTGATCACGACGCCTCCGCGTGGCACCCGGCCGTTGAGACAGGCGTCGACGATTTCGGCCAGTGAGACGGGGACCAGCGGCGCGGTATTCGCTCCGTCGAGCTTGCTCAGCAGGAGGAGGTCGGTGACCAGGTCCTCCATGCGCGCGATGTCCAGCAGCACGTTCTCCGACGACCGCCGCCAGTCGATCTCATCCGGATAGGTGAGCAGCACTTCGACCTGGTTGCGCATCGAGGCGAGCGGGGTGCGCAGTTCGTGTGAGGCGTCGGCGGTGAACCTGCCCTGCCTGGTCACCGCGGTGTCCAGCCTGGTCAGCATGGTGTTCATGGTCTCGGCGAGCCTGCTGAGCTCGTCCGCGCTGCCGGGCACCGGCACCCGGCGGCCGAGGTCGTGTGCGCTGATGGCGGCGACCTCCGAGCGGATCGCCTCGACCGGGCGCAGCGACCGCCGCACCGCCAGCCAGGCGATCGCCCCGATCAGCAGCGCCACCAGCGGAACGCCGATCAGCAGGCCCATTCTCGCCGTGTCCACGGCGGCCTGTCCATACGGGTCGACAGCCGCCGCCGTGTAGAGGATGTAGGGCTTGCCGACGGCGAATCGCGCGAAGAGGTGCAGCGAGACCTTTCCCGAGTCGTCCAGCTGCCCGAAGCCGTGCAGACAGCTGTAGTCGGCCCGGGAATTCCGGTCCAGCCCGTTCTGGTCGAACGTGATGACGAAATCGGTGTACTCCTTGATCGGGCCCGGCGGTCTCAGTGGATGCCCTGGCTTGAGGGTCGGGCAATTCGCCAGCCGGTTTCCCTGCCGATCGGTGACTTCGAAGATGATGCCCAGTAGCCGCTTACTCAAGTCGGCGAGCGGGATATCGGATTGCATCGCCTGGTGCATCTGAACGAGTTGCTGCTCGGCGATCTGGCCCGCGGTCGTCTCAAGCCTGTCTTGTGCCTGCACGACGAACCACGTCCCGACCGCGCCGAGCGCGATCAGGGAGGACACCGCGGCGGCGACCGCGACCCGGAACCGTGTCGTGCGCCAAATCACCGATACGCGCATTCGGATACGTTCTCACAACCGGAGCCGGTTCGCCCGCACTGGCCGCAGGGTAGACTGGGGGAGTCGAGAGCATCTCGTATGCGAGCAATCGGGCTTGTGTCGTCCTCGTCTATCCCCCATGCCGGTTCTCGCGATCCGGGCGAAGGACAACTGTGAATCAGCTCAGCCTCGGCATATTTTCGCGCTCTCGCAAGGAAAATGAATTCCGGCTGCCGATTCACCCTCGGCATTTCGAGCGGATCGACGCGTCGCTGCGCAAGACCATTTTCCTCGAATACGGTTACGGCGAACGCTTCGGTGTGTCCGATGAACAGCTGGCGACCCAGGTCGCCGGTCTGCGTACACGTGAAGAGCTCATCGCCGAGAACGACATCATCGTGCTGCCCAAGCCGCTCGCCGAAGACCTCGCCGAGCTCAGGGACGGGCAGATCCTGTGGGGCTGGCCGCATTGCGTGCAGGACGAGAAACTGACCCAGCTCGCCATCGATCGCAAACTCAGCTTGATCGCGTTCGAGGCGATGAACCACTGGACCTCCGACGGCTCGTTCAATCTGCATGTTTTCCACAAGAACAACGAACTCGCCGGCTATTCGTCGGTTCTGCACGCCTTGCAGCTCGCGGGATCGACCGGGGTGTACGGCAGGCGCCTGCGTGCGGCCGTGATCGGGTTCGGGGCGACCGCGCGCGGCGCGGTGACCGCGTTGAGCGCGCACGGCGTGCATGACGTCCACATCTTGACCAACCGCGGTGTCACGGCCGTCAGCTCACCGATCCACTCGGCACGGATGGTGCACTTCGATCACGACAACGAGGATCCGCGCCGCAGTCACGCCTCTTCGGATCACGGCCGGTTGCCGCTGGCCGAGTTCCTCGCCGAGCACGACATCGTCGTCAACTGCGTGCTGCAGGACACCGAGTCGCCGCTGACCTTCCTGATCGAAGACGACCTCGCCGCGTTCAAGCCGGGCAGCCTGATCGTCGACGTGTCCTGCGACGAGGGCATGGGGTTCAGCTGGGCACGGCCGACGACGTTCACCGAGCCGACGTTCTTCGTCGGCGACAACGTGCGCTACTACGGCGTCGACCACAGCCCGTCCTATCTGTGGGACTCCGCGACCTGGGAGATCAGCGAGGCGCTGCTTCCCTACCTGCGCCGGGTCATGACCGGCGAGTGGGACTCGCACGAGACGATCAGGCGGGCCGTCGAGATCCGCGAAGGGGTCATCCGGAACCCGGCGATCCTGTCGTTCCAGCACCGCTCGCCGGACTACCCGCATCTGCCGATCTCATAGCCGGTGCCTTCGCGTCGACCGCGAAGTTGTTGGCAGCGCCCAATTGCCGGATCGCCGCGATACCGGCGGGGATCGAGTCGTGCCGGAAGCCCGAGGTCTTGGAGGAGACCCGCACCGAAAACTTCAGACAGCCTAGGGGCATGTTTCGGCGAGGGTGGTATCGAGAGACGAGGTCAGGCGAGAGTCGCGCGCGCCTCGGCGATCCACGCGAGATCGGCCTCGGCGCGATTGATCGCGAACTGCGCGGTCAGGCCGCGGCCGGCGTGGTCGGCATACTCGGCCAGGAGGTCGCGGCACACCACGAGAGTGTGGCGCAGTTCCGTTTCCCAGCGGTCGAGCTGACCGAGCAGGTGCTCGGAACTGGTGTGCTGGGCGAAATGCAGCTGGATCTGCAACGGCTGGCGCGCGTGTTCGGTCACCGTGTCGAAGCCGTCCAGCCAGCCGCGGAAAGCGTGCAGGCCGGCGTCGGTCGCGGTGTAGACCCGCTTGTCCGGCACCGCTTCCTGGACGACGTGCTCCACCGTGGCGTGTCCGCGGTCGACCAGCTTGGGCAGTTCGGCATAGATGTGCGACCGCGTGATCGGCCAGAAGTAGGCCACCGCCCTGGACGCCCGCGCGCCGAGTTCGTAGCCCGAGGCGGGACCGTCCAGCAGCAGGCCCAGTACGAGGTAGCCGCCGACCGACATGGGCAGCACCCTAGTCCAGTCTTGACTAGGGTGCCAATCGCGGCTTACGGTTCAGGCATATTCAAGACTGGACTAGTCAGGAGTGGACGTGGAACGTCAGCAGGCGATCGCCGACTACGCGGCGGCATGGAGCGGAACTGACGCCGAGACCATCACGGCGGCCTTCGCCCGATGCTGGACCGACGAAAGCACCTACACCGACACGGTGACCGACACCATCGTGGGCGTCGAGGGCATGGTCCAGCTCATCCTCGGCACGGCGCACCAGTACCCCGGCTTCACGCTGCGCCCCACCAGCGACCTGGACACCCACCACAACGTCGGCAGGTTCAGCTGGGTGATGACGACGCCCACCCCCATGGTCGTCGACGGCGTGGACTACGGCCGGGAACTGCCCGGCATCGACTTCGTGGAGTTCACCTCGGACAACAAGATCGCCCGGATCGTCGGCTTCTTCGGCTGACCTGCCCCCAGCTCGTGCGACGTGAACGCCACTTCCGCAACGCTCAACGTTGTGAAAGTGGCGTTCACGCGGTTGGGGCTGGGGCCGGGCCGGTGCTTGACCGGACCACGAGTTCGGTGGGGACGGTGATCGCCACCGGTTTGGCCGGGCTGGTGGAGATCTCGGCGAGCAGCGCCGTGACGGTGCGCTTGCCGACTTCGTCGAAGGATTGGCGGACCGTGGTCAGCGGTGGCCAGAAGTGGGCCGATTCGGCCATGTCGTCGAAGCCGACGACGCTCACGTCGCCGGGTACGGACCGGCCGTGCTCGTGGAGTGCGCGCAGCAGGCCGAGTGCCATCTGGTCGTTGGCCGCGAAAACGGCGGTGACCGAGAGGTCGGCGGCGAGGCGCAGGCCGTGGTCGTAGCCCGACCCCGGTGACCAGTCTCCGGTGAGCGCCGGGGGCACTTCGCGACCGGCTTGTTTCAGCGTCGCCTGCCAGGAATCGTGCCTGCGCTCGGCGGCGTAGGACTCGGGCGGGCCAGCGATGTGCCAGACCGTGCGGTGGCCGAGGTCGAGCAGGTGGCGGGTGGCTGACGCGGCTCCCTCGGCCTGGTCGAAGTCGACCACGGGGAGGTCGCGGCGGCCGCCCGCGTCGATGACGACGACCGGAAGTCCTTGGGGCAGCTCGATTTCGCTCTCGTCGAGCTGGTGCTGCTCGATGAGGATGATGACGCCGTCGACCGTTTGCTCGTTGAGGCGGCTGAAGGCGCCCGCGACCTCGCCCTGTGATGGCTTGGCGACCGGCATGAGGACGATCGAGAAGCCTTCCGCCGCTGCCGCCGAGGCGACGGCGTCGAGGGTGCGGCTGTTGCCGAAGGTCGAGAGCGCCGAGATGATCACGCCGATGCTGCGGAACCGGCCGTTGCGCAGTGCGCGCGCGGCGCCGTTCGGGCGGTAGCCGACGCGGCGCATGGCGGCGAGGACGCGTTCGCGGGTGACGTCGTCGACGTTCGTCTTGCCGTTGGCGACCCTGGAGACGGTCTGGCCGGACACGCCGGCCTCCTTGGCCACGTCGGCCATCGACGGCGACCTGGTCTGCCGTTTCACAGGGGAGCTCCTCGATCGTCCTGGACATGTTTACGTGAACACGTTACCGTCGGCCCGCAAATGTTAACGTAAACATTCAGTTGGAACCCCGGAGGGACGATGACGTCCACAGCGGCACCGCTCGTCAAGGCTCGGTCGAGCCGGGCGAAGCCTGTGCGCCGCCGTCGCCAGTGGCGCGGCTGGATCTTCGTCGCCCCGTTCGTGCTGGTCTTCGCGCTGACCTTCCTGGCGCCGATCGGATACGCGGTCGGCCTGAGCCTCTTCCGTGACCAGGCGTTCTTCGGCGGCACGACGTTCGTCGGCGTGGACAACTACACGCAGGTGCTCGCCGACCCGAAGTTCTGGGAGTCGTTCCTGCGGGTGCTGCGGTTCCTCGTGGTCCAGGTGCCGATCATGCTGGTGCTCGCGCTGATCGCCGCGCTGGCGATCGACAGCGCCCGGCTGCACGCCGCCGGGTTCTTCCGCATCGTGATCTTCCTGCCGTATGCCGTGCCCGCCGTCGTCGCCGCGCTGATGTGGGGCTTCATCTACGGCGACCACTTCGGGCTCGCCGCGGACCTGAACCACCTGCTCGGCCGCGACGTGGTGAAACCGTTGTCGGACAACTGGATGCTCGCCTCGATCGGCAACGTGGTCACCTGGGAGTTCGTCGGCTACAACATGCTGATCTTCTATTCGGCGCTGAAGGTGATCCCCAAGGAGCTGTTCGAGGCGGCAGCGATCGACGGCGCGGGCGCGTTCCGCACCATCATGAGCATCAAGCTTCCCGCGCTGCGGGGCGCGATCGTGATCGCCACCATCTTCTCGATCATCGGCAGCTTCCAGCTGTTCAACGAGCCGAACATCATGCGCACGCTGGAGCCGAACGTGATCGGCACGTACTACACACCGAACATGTACGCCTACAACCTCTCCTTCGGCGGGCAGCAGTTCAACTACTCCGCCACGGTCGCGATCGTGATGGGCGTGATCACCGCGGTCATCGCCTATGCCGTCCAGCTGCGCGGCGCCAGGAAGGGGATGTGACCGTGCGAAAGTCCCGAAAGTCCCGCACTCTCACCGCGGTGATGGCGCTGTACCTGATCTACACGCTGGTGCCGCTGGTGTGGCTGGTGATCAACGCGACCAAGACCCAGTCCGCCTTGTTCTCCAGCTCTGGCCTGTCGTTCGGCGGTTCGTTCGCCCTGTTCGACAACATCGGCGAGACGTTCACCTACGACAACGGGATCTTCCTGCGCTGGCTGGGCAACACGCTGCTCTACGTCGTGGTCGGCGCGGGTGGCGCGACGCTGCTCGCGACCGCGGCGGGCTACGGGCTCGCCAAGTACCGTTTTCCCGGCCGCAGGGCGGTTTTCGCGGTCGTGCTGGGCGCGGTGGCCGTTCCGGGGACGGCGCTCGCGGTCCCGACGTTCCTGCTGTTCAGCAAGCTCGGGCTGACCAACACACCGCTGGCCATCATCATCCCGTCGCTGATCAGCCCGTTCGGCCTGTACCTGATCTGGGTGTACGCCGCCGACGCCATCCCGGACGAACTCCTCGAGGCGGCCAGGATCGACGGCGCGGGGGAGATCCGCATCTTCCTCACGGTGACCCTGCGCCAGCTGGTGCCCGGTGTGGTCACGGTCGCGCTGTTCACCATGGTGTCCACTTGGAACAACTACTTCCTGCCGCTGATCATGCTCAGCGAGCCGAAATGGTATCCGCTCACCGTCGGGCTGAACCAGTGGAGCGCGCAGGCGAACGGCGCCGGCGCCCGGCCGATCTTCCATCTGGTGCTCACCGGCTCGCTGCTCACGATCGTTCCGCTCGTCATCGCTTTCCTGCTCATGCAACGGTTCTGGCAGTCGGGACTGAGCGCGGGCAGCGTCAAACAATAGCCGTCACACTGTCGTGAAGGGACATTCGATGTCACGTATTCGTAGTCGTGCCAAGGCGGTCGTCGCCGTGGCACTGGCCGCAGCGCTGGCTGCGGGCTGCTCGTCCGGCGCCTCCACCGGGCCCGCGCCCGCCACCGGCAACCAGGATTCCGTCGACGCCGCGCTCAAGGCGGGCGGGACGATCACGTACTGGAGCTGGACGCCGTCGGCCAAGGATCAGGTCGCCGCGTTCGAGAAGGAGTACCCGAACGTCAAGGTCAACTACGTCAACGCGGGCACGAACAAGGAGGAGTACGCCAAGCTCCAGAACGCGATCAAGGCCGGTTCCGGCGCGCCGGATGTCGCGCAGATCGAGTACTACGCGCTCCCGCAGTTCGCGTTGACCGACTCGCTGGCCAACCTCGACCAGTACGGCTTCGGCGCGTTCGAGAAGGACTTCTCGCCGTCGACCTGGTCGAGTGTGCGGGTCAACAACGGGCTGTACGGCCTGCCGCAGGACTCCGGGCCGATGGCCTTGTTCTACAACAAAGAGGTCTTCGACAAGTACGGCATCGCCGTGCCGAAGACCTGGGACGAGTACCTGGCGGCGGCCAAGAAGCTGCACGCGGCCGACCCCGCGAAGTACCTCACCTCCGACACCGGTGACGCCGGGTTCGCGGCCAGCATGATCTGGCAGGCAGGCGGGCACCCGTTCACCGCCGACGGCCGGAACGTGAAGATCAACCTCGCCGACGCGGGCACCAAGAAGTGGACGGCCACCTGGAACCAGCTGGTCACCGGCAAGCTGCTCGCCCCGATCAAGGAGTGGTCCGACGACTGGTTCCGCGCACTCGGCGACGGCACCATCGCGTCGCTGGTCACCGGCGCCTGGATGCCGGGCAACTTCAAGTCCTCGGTCCCCGGTGGTGCCGGGAAGTGGGCGGTCGCCCCGATGCCGACCTATGACGGGCAGCCGGTCACCGCGGAGAACGGCGGCAGCACGCAGTCGGTTCTCAAGCAGAGCGCCAATCCGGCGCTGGCCGCCGCGTTCGTGCGCTGGCTCAACCACGGCAACGGGGTCAAGCCGTTCATCGCCAGCGGCGGCTTCCCGGCGACCACGGCCGATCTGAACTCGCCGGCGTTCCTGGACGAGGCCGTGCCGTACTTCGGCGGGCAGAAGATCAACCAGGTGCTCGCGGAGGCGTCGAAGACCGTCGCGAAAGGCTGGAACTACCTGCCGTACCAGACCTATGCCAACAGTATCTTCAGCGACACCGTCGGCAAGGCCTATGTGAGTGGCACGGCGCTCGACCCAGGGCTGGACGCCTGGCAGAAGGCGCTCGTCGACTACGGCAACCAGCAGGGCTTCACGGTCAGCGCGGGCTGAGCCATGCGAAGCCAGATCGAGGCCGATGTCTCCCACGCCATCGGCCCCGTCCCGCGACGCCTGTTCGGCTCGTTCGTCGAGCACATGGGCAGGGCCGTGCACACCGGGATCCACGAACCCGGTCACTCCACATCGGACAGCCGTGGCTTTCGCGGCGACGTGCTCGACCTGGTACGGGAGCTCGGGCCGACCGTGGTCCGGTATCCGGGCGGGAACTTCGTCTCCGCGTACCGGTGGGAGGACGGGGTCGGTGCCGAGCGTCCCGTCCGGCTGGACCCGGCGTGGCACAGCCTCGAGTCGAACCGGTTCGGGCTGCACGAGTTCGCCGCGTGGGCCGCGGCCGCGGACGTCGAAGTGATGTACGCGGTGAATCTGGGCACGCGCGGGATCCAAGAAGCCGCCGAGGTGCTGGAGTACTGCAACCATCCCGGCGGGACGGCGCTGAGCGAGCGGCGGCGCGCGACCGGCGCCGACCGCCCGTTCGGCTTCCGGTTGTGGTGCCTCGGCAACGAGATGGACGGCCCGTGGCAGGTCGGCCACAAGACCGCCGGCGAGTACGGCCGCCTCGCCGCCGAGACCGCGCGGGTCATGCGGATGATCGACCCCGGCATCGAACTGATCGTCGCGGGCAGCTCCGGCCCGGAGATGCCGACCTTCGGCGAGTGGGAGCGCACGGTACTGAAACACACCGCCGGGCTGGTGGACCACATCTCGCTGCACGCCTACTACCAGGAGCACGACGGGGACGTCGACAGCTACCTCGCCAGCGGGGCAGGGCTCGACGCCCACATCCGCGCTGTCGCGGACATCATCGACGAGGTCGGTGCCGGGAAGATCGGCATCAGCGTCGACGAGTGGAACGTCTGGGACCAGCGGCACTGGAACGAGGTGGAACAGCCACGGCTGACCGCGGGCGGCTGGCGGCACCACCCCAAGATCATCGAAGACACCTACACCATCACCGACGCGGTGGTCGTCGGCTCGTTGCTCGGCTCGTTGCTGCGCAACGTCGACCGCGTCACCATGGCCAACCTGGCGCAGCTGGTGAACGTCATCGCGCCCATCCGGACCGAACCCGGCGGTCCGGCGTGGCGGCAGACGACGTTCCATCCGTTCCAGCTCGTCTCCACGTTCGCGAGCGGCGTCAGCCTGAGGCTGACCGTCGGCGGCGACACACTCGAGACCGCGCGGCACGGCCGGGTCGGGATCGTCGACGCCGCGGCGACCATCGACGAGACCGGCTACTGCTCGGTCTTCCTCACCAACCGGGCCGCTACCTCGGCGACCGACCTCAGCCTGCGTATTCATGGCGCCCGGCTGAATCTCTGCGGCTCCTGGACCGTGGCGCCCCGCAGCGGTCAGACCAGGCACACCACGAACTCGGCCGAAGAGCAACCCGTCCGGCCCGTCCCGCTGCGGGACGCGGCCGTCACCCACGAGCCGGAAGGAACCGTCATCACTGCCATCCTCCCGCCCCTGTCCTGGACCGTGCTGCGGCTGACCCCGGTGGTGCGCGATGCCTGAATTCGTCATCGGCGAGCACGATTTCCTGCTCGACGGCCGCCCGCTGCAGATCATCTCCGGCGCGCTGCACTACTTCCGGGTGCATCCCGATCTCTGGGCCGACCGGATCGACAAGGCGCGCCGGATGGGTCTCAACACCATCGAGACCTACATCGCGTGGAACGCCCACGCCCCGGAGCCCGGCGAGTTCGACCTCACCGGTGGCCTCGACCTCGATCGGTTTCTCCGGCTGATCGCCGAGGCCGGTATGCACGCCATCGTGCGGCCTGGGCCGTACATCTGCGCGGAATGGGACAACGGCGGCCTGCCCACCTGGTTGCTGCGGGACCCCGAGCTGCGCGTCCGTCAGAACGAGCCACGGTACCTCGCCGCCGTGCGGTCCTATTTGGAGAAGGTGTACGAAGTCGTTGTGCCGCACCAGGTCGATCGCGGGGGACCGGTGCTGCTCGTCCAGGTGGAGAACGAGTACGGCGCCTTCGGCGACGACAAGCTCTACCTGGCCTCGCTGACCCAGTACACCCGCGCCGCCGGGATCACCGTCCCGCTCACCACGGTCGACCAGCCGCTGCCGGGCATGCTCGAGGCCGGGAGCATCGACGGGGTGCTGCACCGCACCGCGTCTTTCGGCTCGAAGAGCACCGAACGGCTCGCGACGCTGCGTGCGCACCAGCCGACCGGGCCGCTCATGTGCAGCGAGTTCTGGGACGGCTGGTTCGACCACTGGGGCGCGCACCACCACACCACGACGGTCGAGCAGTCGGCGGCCGACCTCGACGCGCTGCTCGCCGCGGGCGCCTCGGTCAACCTCTACATGTTCCACGGCGGCACCAACTTCGGCTTGACCAACGGCGCCAACGACAAGGGCGTCTACCAGGCACTGATCACGTCGTACGACTACGACGCGCCGCTCGACGAGGCGGGTGATCCGACGCCGAAGTACCACGCGTTCCGCGAGGTGATCGCCCGCTACGCCAAGGTCCCCGACAGCGTCCCGCCACCGGCACGCGCGGCGCCGACGCCGGTGGCCACGCTGCGCGACCCGGTCCGGCTGCTCGAGTCGCCGGAGCGATGGGGCACCTGGCGAACCCATGAGCGGCCGCCGACGTTCGACGAGCTGACACCGACGCCGCGGTTGGCGTTGCTGTCCAAGGAGATCGAGGGCGGCGAGCCGGGTGTGCTGACCTTCGGCGAGATCCGTGACCGCGCCACCGTGTTCTTCGACGGGGAGCACGTGGGCACGCTGCTGCGGGAGCACCAGGACCGCGCCGTCCGGCTGCCTCGGGCGCGCGGCGAGCTGGTCGTGCTGGTGGAGGACCAGGGGAGGGTCAACTACGGGCCCCGGATCGGGGAGGCCAAGGGCGTCATCGGCGGCGCGTTCCTGCACGGCGAACCGCTGCTGGGCTGGGAGGTGCTCCCGATCGACCTTGACGCGGTGCCGGAGCTGCGTTCCGGTGCCACGGAAGTCCTTGGCGGACCGGTGGCCGGGCCCGCGGTGGTGCGCGGCGAGTTCGAACTCGACGAGCCGGCCGACCTCTTCCTCGACACGGCGGGCTGGGGCAAGGGCATGGTGTGGATCAACGGATTCGCGCTGGGCCGCTACTGGCGACGAGGTCCACAAAGGACGCTCTACGTGCCGCGCCCGGTGGTGCGTGCCGGTGTCAACGAGATCGCCGTGCTCGAACTGGACATCATGCTCGAACCCGGGGCCCGGTTCGTGCCTCGCCCCCTTTTGGGACATACCGAAGCCTGACGAACGAAGGGCAGTTCACCGATGAACCGCAGAACCACGTTCCGCCGTCTGCTCACCGTCCTTTGTGTACCCATGACCGTCGCGGGCCTGACCGCCGCGACGGCCACCGCCGCCGATTCGGTCACCGTCCGCCCCGATCCGACCTATCGGGGGCAGCCGTTCGAAGGCTGGGGCGCGAGCCTCGCCTGGATGGCGGAGGCGACCGGCGGCTATCCCGACGCGATTCGCACGAAGCTCGCCGACATGGTCTTCGGCCCCGACGGGCTGAACTTCAATATCGCCCGGTTCAACATCGGCGGCGGCAACGCCCCCGACGTTCCCGCCTACCTGCGACCGGGCGGCGCGATCCCCGGCTGGTGGAAGGCGCCGGCGGGCACCACACGGACGGACAAGGAGTGGTGGACGCCAGGCGACCCGGCCGAGTTCGACCCGGCGGCGGACCCGAACCAGCGCTGGTGGGTCGACCGGATCAAGAAACGCGTCACCAAATGGGAGGCGTTCAGCAACTCCCCGCCGTACTTCCAGACCGTGTCCGGGTACGTCTCGGGTGGTTTCAACGCGACCGACGAGCAGTTGCGCACCGAGAAGATCGGTGACTTCACGGCTTACCTGGCCAAGGTCACCAAGACGCTCGAACGCGCGCACCACATCACCTTCGACTCGGTGAACGCGCTGAACGAGCCCAACACCGACTACTGGAAGACCACGCTCGGCGCCGACGGCAACCCGACCGGCGGCAGGCAGGAAGGCGCGCACATCGGGCCGTCGGTGCAGTCGCAGCTGATCCCGGCGATGGCCGGTGCGCTGTCCGCGGCAGGGCTGCGCGCGACCGTCTCCGCGCCGGACGAGACCAACCCGGACAAATTCGCCGCCGACTGGAACGGCTGGTCGGCCGACGCCCGCGCCAAGGCCACGCGGCTCAACGTGCACACCTACGGCACCGGCAACCGCCCGATCCCGCGTGACCTGGCGAAGGGCGCCGCGAAGCCGTTGTGGATGAGCGAGGTCGGCGGCAGCTGGAAGGACGGCCAGGACTTCACCAGCATGGACCCCGGCCTCGGCCTCGCCGGCCAGATCACCGGCGACCTGCGCGAACTGGAGCCGAGCGCCTGGATCGGCTGGCAGCCGATCGAGGACTACAACGCGATGAAGCCGGGCGGCGAACGTCCCGAAGGCATGAACTGGGGTGAGATCCAGATCCCGTTCGACTGCGCGCCGAACGCCGACTGTCCGATCAGGACGAACACCAAGTTCAACACGATGCGCAACTTCACCCACTACATCAAGCCGGGTGACCGCCTCATCGGCGTGAACGACCGGTCCAGCACCGTCGCCATGCGCGGCGAGAACCTGGCGACCGTCGTGCACACCAACACCGGCACCGCCGCGCGCGACGTCACGCTCGACCTGTCCGGCTTCGGGCACATCCGCGGCGGCGCGACCGTGACCCCGGTCGTCACCGACGTCAACGGAGCGTTGCGGACCGGCGCGCCGGTGAAGGTGTCCCAGCAGCGGGCGACCCTGCGAGTCCCGGCCCGCTCGGTGACCAGCTTCGTGGTCAACGGCGTGAGTTCCGTCGCGAGCGGCACGGGCATCGGCTCCGGCAAGCCGTTCTCGCTTTCCGGGGTGCAGAGCGGCAAATCGTTGACCGCGGAGAACGGATCGCTCATCCAGCGCACCACGAACGCCTCGGCGAACCAGCGCTGGACGTTCAGCGACCGCACCGGCCGCTACGGAAGCCGCGACCAGTTCACCATCACCAACGCGGGCACCGGCCAGATGCTCACCACGGAGAACGGCGCGGTGAAGCTCACCGCACCGGGAACGGGAGGCGCGGCGTCACGCTGGATCCTGTCGAGCACCGGCGACGGCACCTGGACCTTCGTCAACGCCGCCACCGGCCAACTGCTCGACGTCACCGGCGAATCCCGCGAAGACGGCGCCCCGATCGGCCTCTATGGGCCGACCAACGGCGCCAACCAGCGTTGGCAGGTGGCCGCATGAAGCGCGTTCGCATTCTGCTGGCGGCGATACTCGCCGCGCCATTGCTGATGGTCGCTCAGCAGGCCTCCGCCGACACCAACGCGTTCCGCGGCGTCAACTGGGCCGACGCCCGCGACAACTACGTGGACGGCTGGGTCGTCCCGACCGGCCTCGCCGCCGGCGACAGTTATGCCACGATCAAGACCAAATCGGACGGTATCCTCGCGGCCTTCCAGCAGCAGCTGGGCGCCAACACGGTCCGGCTGCCGATCAACCCGCAGAGCGTCAACTCGGACTGGTGGGCCCGTTACAAGGCCACCGCTGATTCGGCGCTGGCACACGGCATGAAGGTGATTTTCGGCTACTGGGAAGCGAACAAGGACGGCTTCGTCGACGACACGGCCGCCTGGAACACCATGTGGGACCGCGTCACCGCCGACTACGGCGGCAACGGTGGCGTCTACTTCGAACCCATGAACGAGCCGTTCGGCTACAGCCTCAACGCCTGGGTGTCGCTCTGCTCAGGCTGGCTGTCACGGCATTCGAGCATCCCCCGTGGCCGCGTGCTCATCAGCGGAACCGGTTACAACGACAACGTCACCGGGGTCGGTGCGGCGAGCGCGTTGAACGGCACACTGCTTTCGCTGCACTTCTACGGATTCTGGGCCTCGGACACCACCCGCGCCGCGTGGCGGGCCAACCTCGTCTCGCGCCTCGGCTCGTACTCGTCGCGCACGATCATCGACGAGGCGGGTGCCCCGATGACCACCGGGCTGAACTACACCAACGGGGCGACCCAGGACGGGAACGTCTTCACCGCCTACTTCGCCGCCACCACGGACCTGGCGAGGGAGCGGAAGATGGGCGTCGTGTACTGGCCCGGGCTGCGTGACGGTGACAGCTATTCGATCACCCGGCAGAGCGGGAGCGGCCTGGCGGTGAACAACCCCTCGGGCGTGGCCCAGCTGCGGTGGGGCTGGGGCCTGTAGCGGTGAGCGTTGCGGGCGGTCAGAACCGCCCGCGACGCTCACGACCCTGCTGGGAGTTGTTTCGAATCGGCCGTGCCGGGGTAGGTGCCGATTGTGAGCCTTCAGCGGGGACGACCTTGTTCCGGTGAGCTGGAGGCCGCTGGCAAGGGCGTGTTCGCGGGAGGTGCTGCCTTGACCAGTCCGCTGGCGGCCCCCCGGCCCGGGACGTGGGTGCTGGATCTGCGCGGCACGTCACCGAGAACGCTGGCCGCGGTCCGGACCTGGGCCGCGACGTGCCTGGCCGACCTCGGTGGCGTGCATCGCGCGGACGTGCTGCTGATCGCCAGCGAGCTGGTCGCCAACGCCTACCTGCACGGTGGCGGCCCTCGGCACATCCAGCTGTGGCGCGGGGTGCGGCCGTGTGCGGTCCGGATCGAGGTCGGCGACTTCAGCGCCGACCATCCGCTGGTCACCCGCACCCTCTCCGGGCACTCGGACGCACTGGGCATCAGGCTCGTGGATCGCGTCGCCGTGCGCTGGGGTGTGCACCACGGCCCGCATCATGACGGGAAAACGTTGTGGGCGCACATTTCCTGTGACGGCGGCTGCGGGCCGGAAGACTGCTGATGCGGCCGGGGTACGTGACCACGTGATCCGGTGGGTTGGTCGGCGGCGAGGAAGGGCGTCACGAGACGGAGCAGTTCCCGGGGCCGGTCCAGCGGGATGATGTGGCCGCAGTCCGGAATGACGTGCCCGGTGAGGTCGTCGGTGATGGGGCGTAGTTGCTGTTCGAGCGCGGTGCCGACCGGGTGGGCGCCGATCGCCAGCGTGGGCATGGTGAGCCGCCGGTCGAGCAAGGTGCCGTTGAGCCTGCGGGCGGTGGTGGGCAGCGCGCGGTAGTAGGAGAAGGCGCAGCGCAGGGCGTCCGGTCCGGCGTAGGCGTCGAGGAACGCGGTGCGGATGTCCGGCGGCACGCCCCGGCCGCGGGTGCACTACCGGCTCACGGAGCTGGGCCTGTCACTCGAGACCCCGCTGGCGGCGCTTCGGGTCTGGGCCGAGCAGCACATGGCCGAGATCGACCGCGCCAACGCGCAAGCCGACCCCGACGGCATGGACTGAAGACTTTGCTCGTGACAGGCGGGCGGTCGCGAACAAGCTCAATACGGTCGCCGTGCCGTCTTCGGCCGGGACCGGTCCCCGGCCGAGCACGGAATATTGATCGCATGACTGAGCCGGTACAGCGTCCGAACCGTCCTCCAGTGCTGATCGCCGCACTGGTTGCTCTGCCACTGGCGGCCTTGCTGTTCGGGATGACCGTGACGAACCTCGGCGGCGCGGGGAGTTCGCACACGAGCCTTCCCTCAGTTGCCCTGCTGATCTCCCTGCTGGCGATCCGCTTCAATTGGGCCCGCGCAACATCGGTAGCCGTACTGGCTTTCCTGACCATCCAGTGGCTGCCGGGCGCCGTCAAGTACGTGGACGACGAGAGAGCGAGCCAGGCCGCGACCTACGTCCTGATCGGCACAGCCCTCTTCGTGGCAGGTGCCGTCCTGGTCTACCTGACTCCGTCGAACCAGTACTACCGACAGGCCGCCCGTTGGCGAAACAGCCGGAAACAACAACCCGCCTGAAAGCCCAACTGTCTCTACCTCAGCGGCGGCTGGACCCTGCGGTCCAGCCGCCAATGACGTCCTCGCATGCCGATGAGCGGACATCTGGCCGAGCTTGTCTCGCAGGGTCATGCCTGCGCGCAGGTCGGGCCGGTTCGATGCCAAATTCTTCGATCATGAACTGCCAGAAGAGCGGAACCACTTCGTCGCTGGGGCGGAAGATTTGATCGTCGCGCCCGGTTATCGAACGATGCTCGATCACCACGCCGCCGGCCCCGACCTCGCCGGACGACCGCGACCGGACTTCTCCTCTTCAGCTGGGCCGGGGCACCGCTGTCCAGGCGGAGCACCGCGACAGCGTAGTCGTGCAGACCCTGTTCCTGACCGTCGTGGCGAGGTAGGTCTGCCGCTTGCCATTGGCCGGCAGGTCGTACACACGTCCTTCCACCTCGATCTGCGGAAGAGAGCCGGGTGCGAGGTACTTCACCCGGACCTCCCCGGAGAAGCGTCCCTGGCTCTCCGGTTTGAGGTAGTCATGGCAGATCACTGCGTACGCGTCCCCTGCCGCATGAGCCGTACACGTTTCCTGCTCGCTCGCGGGTTGCGCGACCGAGGTGCCGACGGTACCCGCCAGCAGCGCGCAGGCGGAGACTCCCGCGGCGACCATTGTGCGAGAAATTATTCCCTTGCTCATGCGAACTCTCCTGTTTTTCTCAAGCGGCCATCTAGGTGGGCGCCGCAAGACGCCTACTGTCATTCAGTGCATTTGTTGTACCGAGTCGCGAATGTGAAGTCTCATGCTCGGTACCGTTGAAACAGCAACAGCGTATGTGGCCGCTATATGCCATGCAACGAAGTTCGACCGGCAGAAGTGGATTTGCCGGTCGGCCGCATCGGGTGAGCGGACCGCCGGAGACGCGGTGGTGGCAGGATCGACGGCCAGCGGCCGTCCGCCGGGTTCTCCCATCGCCTGCTCGACACCGTCGTCGTGGAATACCTGCCAAAGAAGAGCCGGATCGCCATCCCATCGGCATTGCGATGAGCGCGGCGGTTCTCGGTATTCCGGAAACGAACTGGACAGGAAGCGATCGCGAAGCCGCCCGCCGGATGGTGGACCAGAGCAAGACCCTCCCGGAGGCCGCAGGCAACTTCGTGACATATGCGCCCAAAACAGCGTATTCGAGTCCGCGGCCTCCGGAGTCACAGTGATACAGAAGCGCTGTCCCCATTGCTAGAGTCGCTGGTCAAGCGAACACGCGTCGTCGCTCTACGAGCTGCTCAATAGCGGCAAGGCCGCCGAACTACGCGCAAAGATGGGATGATCCATTCATCATCCCATGGCAGACCCGCCGAGCAACGACAAATCTGTGCCACCTTGTCCCGCAACCGGCAGTTTGGGCGGCAGACTAGCCGCCGGACGCAAGTAGTTCCCCTTCAACCCGAGTTACACCGTTCGTTTGACAGACCCCTGAAACGTCCGCTCACGCCGCGAGGTGGGCGTGGTCCCAGTGTTGCCGGGCCCGTGTGTGCCGTCGGACGCTCGCGGCTCAGGGCGCCTTCTGGTGGCGGCGAGTGGATGGCGGTTGGCGTGGGCTCGATGCAGTTCCAGGAATACCCGCTTGGCGCTGGCGGGAGCCGATCTGTGAAGTGCCGCGAAACCGAGTTGTCCTCGTCGGTGTGCGCGACGAACACGTATTCGGTTCTGGCTGCCGCATCTTCCCATGCGACGAGAGGGCGATGGGAATACTCAAGCAGGGCAAGGAGAGCCGACCGAGACGTGGACGGTCTTGACCTCACTTCCCGATCGAACCTCGAGAGGCACACAGGCAGGTTCAGCGATCGAGAAGCCACCGGGAAAGACCAGCCATGCGTCCGGGCTTGAGGGCGGCACCGGGCAGGCGGGAATCCGGAGGCTGGTCGTCCACTCGGACGCGTGATTGCCCCAGGTGATCGAGACGCGGGCCGACCAAGGCGCGGGCACGGACAGGTCCGCCTCATGCCCGGCGTGGACGAACAGTGCGGTCTTGGCGAAGAGACGGTGCGGGCCCGCACCACCGCTGTCGTTGGCCTGCACTGTCGACGTGAGGTCCAGGCCGGCCACATCGAGAACGTCGCTGGGCGGCGAGGGCACGGTGGCTATCGGGTCGGAACAGACCAGCATGATTGCGGCGGGTTGCGGGCTCACGGGCGCCGGGGGCGTTGATCGCTCGGTGCAGCCTGCTGTCGCGCAGACGGCGATGACCGTGGCGACTCCGACAATCGTCCGCATGATGCACCCCCACCACGATGATCCGCCACACGCCACTCTACTGCGGGCATGGGCGTCACGGTCATCGAAATGTAAAGGCGCGCATTACCACTGGCAGAACAACTCATTTCTTACGAAACTCTTATCGACACTCGGCTGTTCGGGTCGATGCCGGTGTTAACGTCGCACCCGGTCAGGGAATCTGGCATGCGCTTTTTGCGGAGGATGAAGTCTTGAGTGTCATCGATATCGGCCAGTCCGTGGTACTGGGGATTGTGGAAGGCCTGACCGAGTTCCTGCCGGTTTCGTCGACCGGGCATTTGAAGATCACCGAGGGCTTGCTCGGCATTCCCGTCGGTGACCAGGCGGTCGTCGGGTTCACCGCGGTGATCCAGGTGGGGGCGATCGCGGCCGTGCTCGTCTATTTCTTCCGTGACATCGCCCGGTTCGCCGCCGCGTGGGGGCGGGGGCTGGTCTCCGCGGAGGCCAGGCGCGAGCGTGACTACAAGTTCGCGTGGTGGGTGATCGCGGCCACGGTGCCCATTGTCGTGGCGGGCCTGCTGTTCCAGTCGCTCGTGAAAGGCCCTCTCGCGTCGTTGTGGGTCGTTGCCGTGTCGTTGATCGCGGGCAGTGCGGTCATGTGGGCCGCCGACCGGTTCGGCACCGGCAAGCGCGGCGAAGCCGACGCCGCGCTGCCCGACGCGATGCTGGTCGGCGGCTCACAGATCCTGGCTTTGCTGTTCCCGGGCTTTTCCCGGTCGGGGGCGACGATTTCGACGGGGCTGCTGCGCGGGCTCGATCGGGTCGCCGCGACGAGGTTGTCGTTCTTCCTGTCGATACCGGCGCTGACCGGTGCCGGGCTGTACGAGCTGAAGGACGCGCTCGGACCTGGTCTGGACCCGATTCCGTTGCTGGTCGGCACGGTCGTCTCGTTTGCCGTCGCCTATGCGTCGATCGCGTGGCTGCTGAAGTTCGTCGCACGGCACACGTTCACGGCTTTCGTCGTCTACCGCGTGATCGCCGGGGCCGTGCTGCTCGTGCTGCTCGGCACCGGCGCGCTCCACGCCTGACAGCGGTCAGCCGCTGGCCGCGCTGGTGTTGACTTCGCCGTTGACGCCCTTGGGGAAGAAACCGCCGGAGGTGGCCGCTTTCGGGGTCAGGTAGACGATGTTGAGCACCTGGCCGGGGGAGCGGCTGAAGGCGATGCCGTTGGCGTCGGTCGGCACGATGTTGGCCTGGCCGTAGTGGTCGATGACGCCCTGGTCGAGGTCGGTGGGGCCGTCGAGGCTGTCGCGGGCGTTGGACAGTTTGACGCTGGCGTCCTTGAGGTCGCCGAGCCCGGGTATCCAGTCGGTGTGCTGGAAGATCGCGCTGCGGATGTTGGCGGCGTGGTAGGCCTCGACGGCCAGGATGCCGGCGGCGGCCTCGAGGTAGGTCTTGTTGGTGATCAGCGGCGCGGCGCCTTTGTAGGCGGTCACGCCGACGTCTTCGAAGAGATAGGCGGCGAGCAGGAAGTTCTCCTCGCAGGCGAAGGCGTCGAAGCTCTGGCCGCGTTTGACCAGGCCCGCGGCCTGCGCGGCGGCGGTGAAGCTGGACTGCAGGTCGATCGCGGGGCGGCTGACCGCGGCCGAGCCGAGTGCCGAGCGCAGGAAGAGGACGTGCGCCTTCTCGTCGGAGGCGATCTCCTGGGCGAACTGGCGGGCGGCTTTCGTTTTGAACCGCACCGCGCGCCCGCCGACGACGCCGCCGCGGACCCCGGTGCCGGTGGTCATGGGGTCGGCCAGGCCTTTGCCGGTGACGGCGTGCAGGTAGAACTCGGCCTCGAGATATTCGAGATTGAGCGCGAAGTTCAGCACCGCGCCGTCGCTGACCCCTTCGGCAGGGCCGGTGGCGGTGGCCGACGACGGCCCGGCGACGATTCCGGTCACCGCCCCCGCTCCGACCACGCCGAGCCCGGTGATACCGGCCGCCTTGAGGAAACGGCGGCGATCCTGCGGGTTTTCGGCACTGCGGTTGATCATCGACGAGACATAGCGCTTACCGAACACGGGGCGATCTCCTCCCCGCCGCACACGACGGCGGACGTGACCCGCCACCGGCGCCCCGGCGATGGGGTGAACCCTTCTTGGACACCCCTCATTCGGAGCCGCGCGGGCCGAGGATGGGTCGTGAGTGGTATGACCGGTTAGAACCGGCCGTACCACTCACGACCCGCTCGTCGGCTAGTGATCGCCGCGCTGGTGCTCGGTGATGTCGGCGAGCATGCGCTTGAAGCGCGTGTACTCCTCGTCGCCGAGTCGTTGCGCGTGGCGGGCCTGGATGACCGACATGATGGCGTCGGCCGTGCGCATCTGGGCCAGGCCGCGTTCGGTGGGGCAGATCAGCTTCGCGCGGCGGTCGCTCGGGTCGGGTGTGCGTTCGACGTAACCGAGTGCTTCCAGCTCGTCGATGAGCGTGCCGACGATTTGCTTGTGCTGCCCCGAAAGGCGGGACAGGTCGGTCGCGCGCACGCCTTCGGGATCCAGGTAGGCGAGCACGGCGCCGTGCCGTGGCTTGAGATCGTCGAAGCCCCGCTCGGCGAGTGTCGCGAAAAGTTCGCGCTGTACCGCGAACAGGAGCCGCCCGGACAGAACCCCCAGGTCGGGGTCGGTCGCGTTGCGCTCCGCTCGGGTGACCATCGCAGCTCCCCTCGCGGTCGTCGGCGGTTCCGCCGTCACTGTAGCGGGCACCCGCCGCGGGTCAGCGGCGGACGAGTTCGCGCCCGAGGTCGTCACGAAGATGGATCTCGATGAAATCGCGGAGGTAGCGGTCGTTCGCCAGCCGGTCGAAGGCCGCGGCCAGTGCGGGATCCCGTTCGGAGGTCAGGTGCGCCACGCGCCAGACGTTGCGCGGATCGTCCTCCGGGCCGGTCACGGAATGCTCGACGTGGAAGATCGGCTGCCCGGCGCCCGAGGTGAACACCCGGCCGTCGGGTGCCTCGAAACGCTCGGCCCCGACGAAGAAGGCGCGCCGGTTCTCGTGGTCGAGCCGGACGTGCTCGATGATCGTCGCGTAGCGCTCGGGTTCGGCCCATAGCCGTTGCTCGGAAACCCTGGTGAAGTCCTCGAACCTGCCATGCCACGTGCTCGGGAATTTCTCGGCGCTGCCCGGTTTCACGGCCGACGGGATGTACTTGTCCGGCGCCGCGGCCTTGCGCGTCTCCATGTCCCAGAGCAAGGCACCGGTGTACGCGAACGGCGGCCGCACGTCGTAGCGGTCGCGCAGCACCTCGTTCACGCGCACCGGCGGCAGTTCCACGGTGGTGGTGCCCGGCGCGTTCCACGCCTGTTCCAGGATCGCCTCGTGGTCGAGCCGCCCGATCACCTCGGCGATCCAGCCCGTGACGGCGGGCCAGACGGGGTGGTGCGGATGGACCACGTCGAAGTGGGTGCCACCGTCGACCTCCAGGTGGCGAGCGCCTTCGGTCTTCTCGGCATAGCGGCGGCTCCATTCGGCAGGCACGGCTTCGTCGGCTGTGCCGTGTACAACGAGCACCGGCACCCCCGCGCTCGGCAGTTCGAGCGGTGACGTCCAGTCGAAGTGGGCACCCACCAGCAGTTTCGTGATCCCTTCGCTCACCATTTCGGCCACCGCGGGCCACACGTCGGGGCGTGCCGCCTCCGGCGCGTCCTTCGGCGGCTCGGCGTCCGCGTCGGCGAGCAGCTTGCCGAAGCCGATGGCGTCGGCGGCACGCAGGTCGAGCGGCGCGCCGAGTGAGACGACACCGACCGGAGTGATCTTGGGCCTGGCGCCGGGTGCCTCGGACGGGAGAGCCGCGCGGTGCGCGGCCCAGGTCGCCAGGTGCCCGCCGGCGGAGTGACCGAGCACCACGACGCGGCCGGTGTCGAGCGCCGGATCCATCCCGCCGAGCGCGTCGACGGCGGCGGCGATGTCGAGGAAGGTGCCAGGCCAGCCCCCACCCGGCTCGCCGATCCGGCGGTACTCGACGTTCCACACCGCGTACCCGCCCGCGACCAGGTCGTCGACGACATCGGTGATCTGGCGGCGATCCCACATCGCGGCCCAGTAGCCGCCGTGCACGACGGTCACGACCGGAAACGGGCCGTCGCCATCGGGCAGGTACAGCTCACCGACCTGCGAAGGCTCCGTGCCGTAAGCGACGGTGCGGACCCGCCTGCCCGCCGGGTCGTCGTAGCGCACCCCGCGCTCGGCGCCGACCAGCCCGTCGATCGTGGCGAAGAACGCCCCGATCGCGGGCAGGTTCGCACCCTTCGACTTCGACTCGTCCCAGGCCGCGTCATCGGTCCATTCGACGAAGTCGAGCCAGGTGCGCTCGTCGAGGCGGACCAGGCGCGCGGCGAGGAACCCGCGCCGGTCGGCCCGGAACGCCTCGACCATGCCCTCGCGGGCGTCCAGCATGGCCCGCGTGCGTTCCGGCTTCACGGTGAAGGTCGTCATCTCGATGACGGACATCGGCAAGCTCCTCAGGTTAGTCAAGAATCATGATAGTCATGATACGTGACTAACCTGCCGGATATTCCCGCCCGCTCGCGATCACCTTGAGGACTTCAAGCCCCGGCCTTCTCGGAGAAACGCGGACAGCTCAGGCATAGGAAGCTCTACTGTGGACGAATGTACGAGCAGGACCGAACCGACTCCCGCAACGACATCTATCCTGGTAATGTGCCGCGGCCACTTGACCACGACACACGCTGGCCAGTGCCTCCGCCTGAGTGGTTCCTGCGGGTGGAGATCGGCCACGCGCACGAGCTCGACCTCAAGGTCACGCCGCACGTGCTCGTCACCGGCGCCGGGAAGTCGTCGCTGCTGCGGACGATCGTCGCCGGGCTGGCGCACCGGTTCTCGCCCTACTTCGTGCAGTTCGCGGTCGCCGACGACTTCCTCGGCGACACCTTGCCGCATCTGGTGGCCGACGCCTCGGACCGGCGCGCGCTGCTCGCCCGCGCGCTCGACGACGAGATCTGGCGACGGCGTCACCTGACCGACTTCAGCCGGGAACCGGCGCTGGTGCTCGTGTTCGACGACGCCGACCGGCTCGTCGCCGAGCACCCGGAGCTGCTCGGCGTGCTGGCGACCATCGGCCGCGAGCCGCTCGGGATCCACCTGGTGCTCAGCGCCGCCGATCCCACCGGGCTGAGCGGGCTGCCGTTGACCACGGTGAGCGGCGGCACCCCGTTGCTCACCTCGCGTGAGGAGTTCGCGCGGTTCGGGCGGACGTTCTTCTACTACATTCACCCGATCCGGCCGCTGTTCCGGCCGGAATCGCTGACTTACGACCGAATGCTCGCCCAGGACCCGGGCGCGAGCGAAGGGATCCCGCTCGGCGTGCTCGCCGACGGATCGCTCGCCACGATGCGGCTCGATCTCGCCGTCGATCCGCACGTGCGGGTGGTGGGCGGATCGGGCTGCGGCAAGACGACGACACTGTGGACGATCATCCGAGGCATCAGGAACCATTACGGGCCAGGCGAAGCACTGGTCATCGACGGCTCCGCTCAGGTCGGCGCACTCCGGGCCGAGCTGCTCAGGCGCCTCGGCTCGCGAGACCTGTGGCGGGGACCGAAACTGTTCGTCGTGGTCGACGACTGCGACCGGCACGAGGTGGATCCACTGGGGCCGATCGCCGACCTGATCCCGCACGGCGCCGCGATCGGGCTGCACATCCTCGAATCGGTGCGCTCGGGTGACCGACGGCAGGACGGCGTCCTGCGGATCGGGCTGAGTCCGCACCCCGATCCGTGGCTTTCGGCCACACCCGGCCACGGCCCATGGCACCCGCCGGAGCCATCGCCGCTCGGCCGCGCCCGCTTCGACGGCACGCACCGCGGCGGGGTGGTGCAGATCGCTTTCGATGCCGGGCGCCCCGAGTTCGACGCGTTCTCGTTGCCCGGCAACGCCACTCGAGAGCAACCGCTCACCGTCAGGATCGGGTTCGCGGACGACGAACCCGTCTACCTCGATGCCGGGCGGCACGCCTGGATCGGCGGCCACGTCGGCTGCGGCAAGAGCACACTGCTCCGCATCGTGGCGGTCAACCTGGCCGCCCGGCACTCCCCGGCGACGGTGCAGTTCCTGGTCATGGAGTCCGACGCGGCCGTACTCGCCGATCTCGCGACGCTCCCGAACACCGCCGAGTACATCGCCACCCGCGATGTGGCGGCCATCCGGCGGTTCGCCGCGCTGCTCGACGATGAGCTCAGGCGCCGTCTCGCGGTCAGGGAGACCGGCATGCTCGCCGCTGTGCCACACCTGGTCGTGTTCGCGGACCAAGCGTGGTCCGATACGGCCGCCGTGCCGGTGCTGGCCGACAGCCTGCGCCGCCTGGCCGCACTCGGCGAGCGGCTCAAGATGTCACTGCTGCTCACCGACCGCCGCCCGCCCCACCCCGACGGTCGCGACGGGTTCAGCGACCTCCATCGCCGCATCCCGGCCCGGATCAGCCTGAGCGGCTTCCCCGACGCGCAAGGCGACGCGTGGACGCTGGGCGTGCCCGCGGTGCGCCGCCTCATCACCAACCAGGGCGCTCACTTCTTCTATGCCTACCTCCACGACGGAACCGAGTTCCAGGTCGCCCGGCTGTCCAAAGAGGACATCCGCGAAGCCCGCTTCCGGGTCCGCGGCCCGGCCGTGCGCGCCCAGCCGCTGACCCCGCCGGTGGGCGTCTTCACCTACGACGAGCTGCGCATACTCGACGACGAGACCGACCGGCTGCCGCTAGGCCTCGAAGCACAAGCCGAGCGCGTCGTCGGCTTGCCGTTCACACCCGGCCACCACCTGGTCGTGCTCGGCGCATCCGGCACCGGCCGGTCGACCGTGCTGCGTACCGTCCTGCGCGGCATCGCGCGGCGCTTCTCCGTGGAAGACGCCTTGGTGCTGCTGATCCGCGACGACTCGATCGCCGGTGTGCTCCCGCCGGACCAGGTGCTCGCCGCGTCGACCGGCGTCGAGCCACCACCCCAGATGATCTCGGACGTACTCGGCGCACTCCGGAAACGCGTGGGCAACCCCGGCTGGACCGGCCCGCGCCTGTTCGTGGTGATCGACGACCACGACCTCTTCGCGCCCGCGCACGACCCACTCGCCGCGTTGGCCGAGGCGATCCCGCACGCGGCGGACATCGGCTTGACCTTCATCGTCGCGCGCATCCCGGACCGGAGCGCCACGCCCGAGATCGCCGCACTCGGCCAGCCGCATCTGGTTCTCGACAACGCCCCGCTGCCGGAAAGCGCCCCTGGTGATCTTCCCGCGCTGCCACGCGCCGGACACGGCGAACTCGTGCCGTGGGCGATCAGGGTCCGCCTGCCCTGGTCGGGCTAGACGTCAGCCGAGGCGCTCGACGGCTTCCTTGGCCTCCTTGAGACCGGCGCCGGTGCGCGCCCGGTACGCCTTGATCGCCTGGATCTTCTGTCCTTTGCTGAGGAAGGCCAGCACTTCCGGCATGTCGGCTTCAGCTTCGCTGACCCCGAGCTGCTCCATGATCAGGTCCAGCTTCCGCTCCGTGCTGGCAAGCCGCCGTTCGACCCTCGCGACCTGCCGCTGGATCCCGGCCGAGCCGACCCAGCCGACGGCGACGAGCACGACGAGCGCGAGCGAAAGTGTTCCGTAGTCCATGCCGGAGATGGTAGTGGCCGGAGATCCGCGGAAAGCGGTCGCGCCCGGCGGGAGAAAGCCCGATCGGGCAGTCCAGTGGGCTGTGATCGGTGAGCGATGGTGCTGAGTCTCGGCACCGAGCGCGTAGCCCTCGCCGCGCGGCATTGTTGCGGCGGAAATTCACTGGCAGGGTCCGCCAGGTGAGCCAGCCGGCTTGAAGCGGTTTCACCGTGTCCGCCGGCGGTGCTGGGGCTTGTCCCGATTCGATCAACGGCATGAGCGAGGGGTCCATGAGCGTGGAGTCAGGGAAGAAGTGGACACGTCAGGTCTCGCGGCGTGGGGTGCTGCTGGCGGGCGGCGGCGCGCTCGTGCTCGCCGGGCTGCGCTCCGCGACCGCCCCGCTGTCCTTTCTGACCGCGAGTGCGACTCCGGCGTCGACCCTGCATCTGGTCCGGCCGCAGGACATGCTGGTGCTCGACTTCGACTTCTACAATCTCCGCCCGGATTTCTCGGGTGACGAGCCGCAGCTGCGGCAGATCGACGAGTCGGCCTACAGCTACGTCGTGGTGCGGTTCGAGGCGCAGCACATCAGCGAGCAAACCTTCTACGAGGGTGCGACGCCCTCGGCGCCGGGGGCGGTCGCGGGCAAGGCCGTCGGGCCCAGCCGGATCGCGTTCCTCGTGCCGGAGACGGTCAAGTCCCTTCCGTACAGCGAGCGGGGGCTGCTCGGGTGGTGGCAGTGGATCATGCAGGTCGTCGAGGGCAAGGGGGTGCCGGATGAGCTGCGCACCGACCTGCTCCTGGTCGACTGGCTGCACCTGACCCCTGAACGGTCCGCGACCTGGGCGCACGCCATCGAGCCCGTCGAGCACGGGGGCCGCACCGAGCTGTGGCACACCCGGCTGTCCCAGCGTGGCACCGATGGCAAGCCGAGCGAGGTGATCGGGTTCGCCCAGCCGCCGTCCGCGCCCACGATCCGGGCGGTGCACGCCGACACGCCGACCGCGACCGAGGCCGGTCTGTTCAAGACCCTGGTGCCGTCGGCGAAACCGACCGAGCCGGGACAGCCGCCCGCGACCTGGCGGTACATCCCCGACCAGCTGGTCGATCTCACCAGCAACGCCGCCGTGGACGTCCGCGCACCGGTGCGGGCGGATCTGCTCGCGTTGAGCGCCACCGGTGCGACACTGGACTTCGACGGGAAGTGGGCGGCTTCGGCGAATGTCGAGCTCCAGCTCGATGTCGCGGGCTGGGAGCACCATTCCTGGCAGGGGCGCGACAACAAGGTGGTGGTCGAGCAGTACGGGTTCCTGTTCCCGTTCGGGCATCGCGCGCGGCTGATCACCGAGACCAAGCGGCTCATCGACGACGCGCAGGGCATGACCTATCTGCGGCAGCGGCAGTTCATCCGTATCTCCGAACCGGTGAAGTCCTTCCCCGCCCCGCATCAGCGGTTCGGCGGCAGGGCCTTCCCGTTCAGCCGGATCACCATCACCACGGCGGTGCTGCCGGATCTGCCCGAAACCCGCGAGGCGCTGGTCGCCGGGCACGGCGAGGCGTTCTGGATCAGCGATATCAACGCGCCCACCACCGGCGGCCACAGCGATGTCGTGTTCTCGGTCAGCGCACTCGACGTCACCGGGCGGCTGGTCGACTTCACCACGCCGATGGCGTTCGTCCCGTACGCGGTTTCGGTCGATCCCGACCAGAGCAACGATCTGTTCACCAAGATCTTCGCCAGGTACGGCACCTATGACGAACTGGTGTCGGCGACGCCGGATCCGCGGCGGCGTGTCGAACTGGCAGGCCAGGAAGTCGCCTACGCGCCCGAGGAGAAGCCGGGCACGGCCACCTTCCCGACGCAGCGGATGTTCTGGGGTGTCGAAGGTCCCGTTCCCGGGGTGCTGCCACCACTGAAGCCGGGCCAGCAACCGGATCCCGCGAAGCTGTACGCCGACGTGAACTCGCCGTTGTTCTACCCGAGGCTGCTGGCCGCGCAGATCACCGCGCCCGCGGTGGACGCGATCATCGGGACGGGCCAGCCGTTCTTCCTGGTGCCGGACAAGATCTACCTCGGTTCGGGGGTCGGCACCGCGAACAGGGCCGCCGCGTCGGGCAACCAGGCGCAGATCTTCGCGCGGGTCCAGAAGACCCTGCCCGGCGTCGCCGAACTGGCCAAGGACAAGCCGGATCCGAAGAAGTACCAGCCGGTGGCGCGCGCGGTGGAGAGCAGCGAGACCTCCGGTGGCGTGCTGTCGCCGAACCTGGTGATCGGTGCCTGGTCGAACACGCACGGCCCGTTCAGCGGCAGCTACGACGTCATCGAGAAGACGCAGCAGGAAGGCAAGGTCTCCTACGGCGACTACTTCCCCAAGAGCGATCTGGCCAGCGGCCTGACCCAGGCCGCGTTGTTCGGCGGCATCTACCTGGCGCAGATCATCCCGGACGGTTCGCTGGGCAATGCCGTCAAGCTGATCAAGGAGACTCAGTACCCGCCGAAGAAGGGCAACCCCAAGGAGCAGGACACCTCGATGAACCCCACGGGGCTCAAGGTGAGCATGAAGTGGGGGACACCGCTCAAGTCCTTCGGCCCGTTCGTGGTGCTGAACAAGGACAAGAAGCCGGTGCAGTCCGGCGAGGAGACCATCAGCAAGCTCGACGTGCTCGTGGTCAACAAGGTGGACTACCTGACGAGGAAGACCGAAAGCACCACCACCGCCACGGTGTCCGACTTCTGGATCGCGCTGCCGTCGGAGAAGATCGACTTCCTGGTGCTGAAGTTCACCAAGTTCGAGTTCAAGTACCAGCCGGTCGACAAGATCAGCCCCGATCCGGATATCGACGGTGTCGCCTTCGCGGGCCCGTTCGAGTTCGTCAACGTGCTGCAACGGTGGCTGACCAAGCCGTTCGGTTCGGACAAGAAGAAGGACGGCGGGTCGGCTCCGCCGCCCCCGCCGTCGAACCCGAAGCTCGCGGCCCCGAAGAGCAAGCCGATCATCGACCTGTCCACCGACCATGTCGGGGTCGGCGTCAGCCTGGGCCTGCCGGGTATCGAACTCGGCGCGTTCATGCTCACCGGGATCCGGCTCAACATGGCTCTGGTGCTGCCGTTCGACGGCAAGCCGGTGCGGGCGAAGTTCGGTTTCGCCAGCGAGAGCGCGCCGTTCGAGCTCACCATCTACGGGCTCGGCGGCGGCGGGTTCTTCGCGCTGGAGGTCTCCAGCAGGCCGCGGCTGGAGGTCGTCGAGGCGGCGCTGCAGTTCGGCGGGTGCCTGGCGCTCGACGTCTTCGTGGCGAGCGGCCGGTTGAGCATCTACGCGGGCATCTACTTCAAGCTGGAGCGCGGGGACGAGAACGACCCCGATCCCAAGAAACGCGACGACACCGTCACGCTGCGGGGCTACCTGGACGCGGACGGGCGGCTGTCCGTGCTCGGCCTGATCACCATCGCCGCCCATTTCCACCTCGACCTGGAATGGAAGAAAAAGGGCGAGCAGTCGGTGGTCACCGGGCACGCCAGCCTGGTCGTGTCCATCGACCTGTTCTTCATCAGCGAGTCGGTGACGGTGTCGGTCGAGAAGACCTTCGCCGGTGGCGAGTCCGGCAGCACCTTCGCGCTGGCCGCCGGCGAGACGCCCCGTCGCAGTGATTTCGGGGATCTGGTCAGCAAGAGCGACTGGCACGACTACTGCTCGGCCTTCGCGGCCTGAGGGGAACGAGAGAGACATGGCCGTGTCACGCATCACCTGGACGCCGGTGCCGAACGGTTACGCGGGAGGAAAGCTCCGGCTTTCGGTACTGATCTCGCCGCGCCTGCTCGGTGGCGGCACACTCGGCACCTACCCGGAGTGGCTCACCTGGCCGGCCGAGCGCCCCCGGTTCGAGGTGACCTTCGGCGGCGCGGCGGTACCGGCCACAGTGGACAGTCCGGCGCCGCGCCTCGATCTGTGGAAGGCGCTGTTCTCCACGACCACACCGGTCACGGTGAAGACCGACCTGCGCGCGCGGGCGAGCACGCTCGCCGCGAACCTGCCGGTGATCAGGTCGTGGCCGAGCTCGCGGGCGAGGGACATCGCCGCGATCGAGCACATCACCACGCTGGCCGAGAATCCCACCAGCCCGCCGACGGTCTACGAACGGGCCCCGCAAGGGGAGGGGCGCCGCGGTGGTGGCGGAGGCTACCACCCGGCCAACTCGCTGCACCTGTCCACTGTGGATAAGAAGCGCGCGATGGCCCTGATCGACATCCGGCTACGGGAAGACGGTTTCTTCGCCGGTGGCCCGCTCAGCGGCGAGCTTCCCGGCGGGCACTACTACTTCGACGCCGACCAGGTCGACTTCCTGCTGGCCGAGGTGTTCCACAGCCGTTCCGCGAACAGCAACCCGCGTGGTGGGGGCGCGCGCTCACTGACCGCGCACGGCACTCATCTCGCCACGGCACAGGACATGGACTTCCACGTCGCGCTCAGTTCGTTCGCGCAGTACCCGAAGCTGCAGCGCGCGCTCGGCCTGATCGTCGACCTCAGTGTCGACCCGGCGGCCGCCGGAATCCCGGCGCCGGGCCCGGACGTCGTACTCGGGCTGAAGGTGACCTGGTCCGGCGGTAACGGACCCTACGAATCGGTCTACCCGCAGGTGTCGGCGATCCACACGGCGTCGGAGTTCCGGGCCAAGCCCAGCGGTGACACCCAGCGCGGCGGCCTGCTGCGGCTCGACGACACGACCCGCTACGACCTCGTCGAGGTCGACGCCGACGCGTCGGCGGGTGTGCTCACCACGTTCAGCCAGACCTACCAGCAACGGGACCGGAACGCCCAGTACAGCAACGCGCCGGGCAGCGGAGTGGGCGTGAACCTGCAGCCCGACCCCGGGCGGGAGACCGCCGCTTTGCCCGCCTTGCGCAGCAACGGTTTCTCGGTGGTGCAACGGGACAGGGCGGAGCAGCTGTACAACCGGGTCAAGACGAACGCCCAGCGCGCGTCCGGCGCGCTGTCACTGGCCGCGAACCCGTTCAGCGCCGAAGACCTGACCCACGGCATCCGCGTCGACGTCTGGGACGACACCGCCAAGAAATGGTTCAGCCTGTGCCGCAGGGCGGGCACCTACACCTTCGACGGGCTCACCTTCACCGCGGACGACGAGGGCGTGCTCACCCTCGCGCACACCCAAAGCCCTGACGGCGATCCGACGGTGTACCTGCACGAGTCGCTGTTCCGCTGGAGCGGGTACAGCCTGGTCGCCAACCGCCCCGGCAGCACGGAGGAGACCGCGAACGGGCAGACGGTCACGGTGGGCCCGGACAGTGCCGCGTCAGGGCCGATCCGGATGGCGACCTCGTTCCGGCCCTCCGGATTGCCGAAACTCCGGTACGGCCGCGACTATCGTTTCCGCGCCCGCGTGGTGGACATCGCCGGAAACAGCCACGGACTCGACACGCTCCCGCCCAACGATTTCAGCTCGGCCACCCGGCTGATGCGCTATCTGCGGTTCGAACCGGTGCCGTCGCCACTGCTGCTGCCGACCGCTCCGCGCACCGAGGCCGAGTCGGTGCACCTGATGGTGATCAGGGGCAACTACGACGCCCCGGCGCGCGAGGAGAACCGCCGCCAGGTCGTGCCCCGCCGGACCGGGCAGCGGATGGCCGAACAGCACGGCAGGTACGACGTGCCGCCCTCGGTGCTCAACCCCGGCGGCATCGACACGCTGGCCTACCGCGAGATCGTCCGCCGTGACGCCGGAGATCTCGCGGCCGCCGGGAAGAGCGATCCGGACGGCTGGGGTGGTGAGGGCTATTACCCCGACCGCCTTCTCGATGTCCCGTACCTGGCGGACGTGCTCTCGCGTGGCGCGGCCTTCACCGGGCTGCCCGGCCTCGGCCCGGACGAGGTCTTCACCGTGGACTTCGACGACCTGTTCGAGTGGCCGGCCCGGGTGCCGTTCCGGATCCGGCTCAAGGCGGGCACCGGACGGCCGGACTACAACAGGGCGGCGCGGGAACTGACGGTACTGATGCCGCCCGGACGCACCGCGCGGGTCGGGGTGTCCAGCAGGCTCGCCGACGCCGAACTCGCCCAGCTGGGCGTATGGGACTGGTTCGTCCGCAGTGGACGGTCCAGCGACATCCCCGTCGCGGAACTGCGGAAACTCGCGGTCAAGGGCCAGCTGTGGCAGCTCACCCCGAGTGTGGAGCTGGGGCTGGTGCACGCCAGCAGGCAGCCGATCCGGCCGCCGTCGTTCGACAAGCCGATACTGGTCCGGCAGCCGGGGCAGACCACCGCGCGGCTGATCGACGTGGTGGGCATCGACCGGCAGAGCACCGCTTCGCTGGCGGTGTTCGCCGACTGGACCGAACCGACCGACGTGCTCGGGGAGCCGAAACCGGGGACGCTGACCGGCAGTCTGGACGTGGCCAGGCTGACCGCGAACGGCGGCTCCGACGAGGGTGACAAACTCGAGCTCGGCGAGCTGCACGAGTTCCACGACACCAAGCACCGCACGATCACCTACAGCGCTGTCGCGGCCTCGCGGTTCACCGAGTTCTTCGTGCAGCGCAAGGATGTCACACTGCGGGGGACGACCCCGGTGAAGCTGACGGACGGCGCTGTCGGCGCCGGCTCTGTGACGCTCACGGATCCGGAGAGCGGGAAGACCTACCAGCCGGGAACGGGCAAGGACGACGAGACCGGCGGCGACTACGTGGCCGACGTCGCCGCCGGGACGGTGGCCCGCACCGCGAAGGGATCGGCCATCGCGGACGGCGCGACGGTGACGGCGTCCTTCGTCCCTGGATCGATCACCAGGGGCAACACCGAGGCGCAGCAGCCGATCGTGCTCAATCTCCGGTCGTCGGCGCGGCCCTCGGCTCCCGATATCGCCTACCTGGTCCCGACCTTCGGCTGGGAACGAGGGACCGACGGCGGCCGGGTCGCCAGCACCCGCCGCGGCAACGGCGTCCGGGTCTACCTGCGCAGGCCGTGGTATTCCTCCGGCGAGGGAGAACAACTGGGTGTGGTGCTCTTCGACGGCAAGGGCACGATGGACCCGCGTCTGCGTCAGTACGTCACGTTGCGCGCCCAAGATCCGCTGTTCGCCTCGGCCCGCGTCCCCGGCACGCCGGGAATGGCGGAGTTCCCGCTCGCTGTGAACGCCAAGCCCGGCTACCGGCTTGCGGAGTCCGAGACGCTTTCCGAACTGACCCAGACCGTCGCCGTCGCCCCGCACCGAGTGGGCTACGACGAGGGCCGCGGGCTCTGGTACTGCGATGTCACCGTGACCGAGGGTGCCGCCTATACCCCGTTCGTGCGCTTCGCGTTCGCGCGGTTCCAGGCGGACTCGCTCAGCGGGGTCGAGCTTTCCCCCGTGGTGCTCGCCCAATTCGCCCAGCTCAGCCCCGATCGCGCGTTGAGCATGGTGAGCACACCGGGGCAACCGGCCGGGATGACGCTCACCCTGGCAGGCACCACGTACTCCGCAGGCGGCGGCCGATCGGCCGTGGTGACCGTGGCCGTTCAGGTCGCCGATCCGAAACCGATGGGTCCTCTCGGCTGGCGCACAGTGTCCACAACGGACCTTGTGCGCAGCGGGGAAGCGTGGAGCGGCAAGGTAACGCTGCCCGCAGCGCGGGGAAGCGCACCGATGCGGTTGATCGTCGAGGAACGGGAACGGTTCTCGCACGGGGGAACCAGGCTCGTCTACGCCGATGCCGTCGAAATCTGACCTGAGGAGACTGACTGATGAAGCGAGCGAAGCGGCTGCTGCCCGTGGTTGTGGTGGCGGTGGTGCTGAGTCCCCAGGTCGCGGAAGCCACCAAGGACCGGCCGTCCGTCCCTGATCTCAAAGCCGGGGTCGCGGCGGAGGCGTTGGCGGCGAGCGCCTTCGGCAACGGGATCTTCCAGGTCTACCAGAAGCGAGGCGGGACGGGGCAGCCCGGCGCCGGGCAGTTCACCGTCGCCACCGGGCCTCGTCATCCGGCGGGTGCCGGGCTCGACGTGCTGTACGGCGCGGGAACGCCGGGCACGAGCTACCTGGTGGTGCGGGACGAGACCGACAAGGTCGACTACGTCCAGGGGCAGATGCTGACCCACAGCGGCGAAGTCTCGCTGGACAACCACTACTCCTACCTGAACGTCGACGGCGCCACGTCCACGATCGGCTGGAGTCCGACGGACAAGCTCTCGATCAGGCTGAATATCTCGGTCACCGGGGACACCGCGGCGAACTCGCGGGTGTCGGTGCACACGAAGATCACCGACACGAACACCGTCAAACACCGGTTCCGCGTCCAGTACCTGTGGGACACGGCTCCCGCCGGGGACGACGGCGCGGTCAGCCAGCCTCGCGTCAGGGACGTCGCGTACGACCCCTTCGATCCGACGGTGGGCGTCGAACAGACCGTGACCGACCGCGCCGGGGACCTGATCGTCGCGGACAAGGCCAGCACACTCGCCGTCGCACTGTCCGGTGTGGACACCGCGACGTCGCTGCCCGACAGCGTCAAGTACCTGTGCTGGCCGGACGCGATCTTCGCCCCGTTCGGCGGTTACGTCACCGACCCGGCGCGCGATGTCAGCAGCCCGGCCTCGACCTGCCGCAACTACCGTGGCAACCCGGATTCCGGGGTGCAGTACGTCTGGACCGCCGTGCCCGCCGCGGACACCGGCACGGTCGACGTCGGCGCCGCGCTGCGGACCAGCCCGCCGGTCGCGAGGCCCAGCAAGATCACCGCGGTGCCCCCGCTGCTCGGCGCCGCGCGTGCCACGCTCACCGACACGGCGACCGGAAAGCCGATCGCGGGCAAACCGGTCGCGTTCACCGCGGGCGGCACCACGTACTGCACCGAACCGACCGACGCGCAAGGGATCGCGATCTGCCGCAAACTGCTCGGCCTGCTCGGCTACGACGCCACGTACCCCGGCGGTGCCGTCTGGGCCACCAGCACGGCCCACGGCGGCCTGTGATCCTTTGTGTGCGATCTCGACGAAACTACCGCAGGCGGGCGGTTTTCTGTTCCAGCGCAGAGCGTCGGGCGGTCACCTCGTCGGGGTCGTCCCCGAAGACGAGCAGCTGCAAGGTGCTTTGCCTGACCGGACTGTCCGTGTGGCCGGTGTCATGACCGGCCACGATGAGCAGACCACCGGCGGCCAACGCCGGGCGTAGCTCGGTGAGCAGGTCGGTGAGCGCGCCCGCGACCGTCAGCTTCACGGACTCGGCGGGGCGGTCAAGGGCATCGGGGCGGACGGACTGGATCGCCAGCAACGGGATCGAGCCGCTGGTGATCCGGAAATTCAGGTCGAGCACGACCTGCTGGCCGTCCAGGGTTTGGGCGCAGTCCAGGCTGCACAGCCCGCGGTAACCGACATCGGCGGCGCGCTGGGTGATCGCCAGGCATTCGGCGAGCAGCTCGGCGGGAGGCGTGGTGACCGCGCCGAACACGCCGCCGGCGTAGACCCCGGTCGCGTCGACGCGTTGTTCGGTCACCGCCAGCAGGCGAGCCCGTGCGTCCGCGGCCACGTAGAACTGCAGGCCCCAGTTGCGCAGGATCCGCAGATACTCCTCGACGACGAACTCGTCGAGCACATCGGTGAACGCAGGCAGCGTGATCGGCTCGTCGGCCTGGTGCAGGTACACATCGAGGCTGCCGCCGTGCGCGTCGTTGGTCGCGGCCTTGAGCACCCACGACTTCTCCGTGGGTGCCGCCTCCGCGAGCTGCCCGCGGGTCACGAGGCTGCGGTGCGCTTGGAAGCGCGGATCGACCAGCGTGGTGATACTGGCCTTGTTGTTCAAGTAGCCGACGAGTTGCGCGCTTTTGAGCGAGCGCTCGTCCGGGCACAGCGTGCTCGGCTGCGGGTACTCCATCGACAGCAGCAGACCGTCGGACATCGCTTCGGTGACGCGTGCGGCGAAGTGCGTCTCGCTGCGGAACTCGCGCAAGTCGGTACCGACCGGCAGGCCGCTGTCACGCAGGTGTGCCAGCAAATCCGGGTCCGTGCCACCGGCACTGCAGATCACCGGCAGGTCGGCGGCGACGGCGATCGGCCGCGCGGAGACCACGTCGCGGGTGTGGCGATGCCTGCTGACCGGTTCGGCGGCGGCCAGCTCCGGCCGCGCGCAGAGGGCGATGCCCGGACCGTACACATCGGTGAGCGAACGAGGGGCGCTGACGGCGGGCGGCAGAACGACGGGGACACTGATGGAGAATCTCCTGTGGGGTGGGTCGGACCCGGCCAGAACCGGCTGTGACGTGCGGGCGGAGCTGGGCAGGCGCGTCGGAGGCGTAGGCCAATCGACGTCTGCGAGCCAGAGACAGGAGTTTCGCCAGGACCGGCACCTTGACCTGGCGAGGTGGGCAGGCCAGGGCTGGTCGGGTGGGCCGAGCGGCGGGTTCGTACCCCAGCTTAGCCGAGAGCTTCCCGTTTGACGGGCGTGGGAGAAGTCAGCCGTTAGCCGGGCGTCAGCCTGAAGTCGCCTCGTGGCCGAACGACCACGAGAGCGACGGCCAGCACGATCCAGGCGAGCAGCAGCGAGCGCTCAGCAGCAGTGGTCGCCGCGCCAGGCTTCGCGGCCTTCCTTGACGGCGACGGCGGCGATGACGAGCGCGACGAGCGGGTCCGCCCAGTACCAGCCGAAGAGGCTGTTGAGCAGCAGCCCGACGAGCAGGACTCCCGACAGGTAGGTGCAGAGCAACGTCTGCTTGGAATCGGCGACCGCGCTGGCGGAGCCGAGTTCGCGGCCCGCGCGGCGCTGGGCGTAGGACAGGAACGGCATCACGACGAGCGAGACGGCGGCGAGGATGATCCCGACCGTCGAGTGCTCGGCCTGGCCGGTGCCGAAGAGGGTCCGCACGGATTCGACGGTGACGTAGGCCGCGAGCGCGAAGAACGACACGGCGATGACCTTCAGCGCTGTTCGTTCGCGGGCTTCGGGGTCCTTACCGGAGAACTGCCAGGCGACCGCGGTCGCGGAAGCGACTTCGATGACCGAGTCCAGGCCGAAGCCGACCAGTGCGGTGGACGAGGCGATCGTGCCGGCGGTGAGCGCGACGATCGCTTCGACGATGTTGTAGGTGATGGTCGCCGCGACGAACAGCCGCACCCGGCGCGAGAGGACCGCACGCCGGTCCGGGGACGGGGCGCTGGGCGCCGCACAGCACCCGTCGCTCACCGTCAGCGGGAGTTCGATGTGGTCGCTCATCGGAGCGTCCTGGTGCCGGCGGCGGCGTCGAGGCAGGGTTCGTCGGTGTCGACCGCGAGCACGACCTGCACGAGCTCCCGCAGCGCGCGGGCGAGATGGGAATCGGCGAGGGCGTAGCGGACCTGGCGGCCTTCGTAGGTGGCCACGACCAGGCCGCAGCCGCGCAAGCAGGCCAGGTGGTTGGACACATTCGAGCGGCTCAAGCCGAGCTGCTCGGCCAGCTGACCGGGGTAGCTCACACCGTCGAGCAGCGCGACCAGGATCTTGCAGCGGGTCGGGTCCGCGAGGGCACGGCCGAGCCTGGCCAAGGCGGCACCACGGGTTTCACACGTCAGCACAGCCGGAACAGTACATCGACCGCTGATGTAACAGCAACCAGTGAACTGTCGCACGCATTCTGCGTGCCGCCGATTTCCTGACACCGGCGCTGGCGAAGCTGGTCATAGACAGGCTCTAAGGGCTGTCAACACCTTTCAAGCCTGTCTGAAAGGTGTTGCCGTGCGCGATCCGGCTCAGCAAACTCCAGTGGAATCTCGCCGTTGTGTCTGACAGCCGAAGGAAATGACGAATGCCCAAGAGCCGGGTCCGCTCGCTTTCCGCCTTGGTGGCGGCCGGCGTGACCATCCTTTGCGCGGCCGCCCCGGCCGCATCCGCTACCCAGGACATCGCGGCCGACAGCTGCACCGCCGGCTACGTGGAATGGGATCCCGACGAAGGCAACGGCGAAGGCTGGTCAAGGTGCACGCCGCCGTATACGAACGCCTTCCATCGCGTCGTTCTCCTTTGCTATTACGATGGCGATAAGTTCGGGCCTTGGGTGAGGCCGTGGGAAGAATCCAGGAACACGTGCACAAATGGCAGTGGGGCTTACGGCGCCTTCGCTCAGGTGCGGTAACGCATCAGGTGGGGCTCATGTCGCCCGCGACTCTCGCGCGGATGCGCACCACGGTCCCCATTCCCGGTGTGCGCGGCATGGGTTGCGGCGTTCGTCCAGACCGAAGGCACGACGTCCAGGACCCAGGTGATCGACTCGGCGCTGTGCGGCTGAGTCAGCGGTGTGCGCGGCGCCAAAGCGCGGGCCAGCCGCCCTTGCCCAGCAGTGCTGCCGGGACGAGCAGGCCGTGCTCGGCGATGCGCTCCCAGAACAGCTCGATGGGCGCGCCGAGTTCGGCCGCCGCGGGCAGGGCGCGCTGCCAAGGCCCGTGCTCGTCGGTCAGGTCGCTGGCGGGAAAGCCTGGAATGGTGACCTTCTTCGGCTCGGTGACCTGCTCTGTTGTGAACTCGGGCGTGCAGGTGGCCGCGATCGCCAGCGCGCACACCAGTTCGGTCGAGGGCCGCTGGGCGACCGACCGGGCCAGCGTGGCGTCGCCGATCAGTTCGCCCATGGCCACGCGGACCGCGCGGGCCACCGTGTCCATGGCGTAGGCCGGAGCGATCTCCGGGCGGCGGACGAGCGCGCGCAGTGTTCGCGGCAGTGGCGAGCCGCAGGTGAGTGCCGCGAGCCGGTCGTAGGTGCGCAGGCCTGGATCGAGCTTGCCCACGGCGGTGGCGAGCGGCCGGACGCGCGTCGCCCGCCACAGCACCGGCACGGCCTCGACGGCCGAGCGAAGCAGGTCGGCGTGCTCGGCCTGGCCCGTGCGTTTCAACGCGATCACCGCCGCGTCCGGTTCGAAGTCGGCGGGGTGCCCTGGCCGTCCGAAGCCACGCGCCAGCGTGACATAAGCGCGGCGCGCGGCCACGGCCTGCGCCGAGGCCAGCTCCCGCGTCACCGCCGTGGTCAACGCGGCGGTGAGTTCGGGGGACAGGCGCTCCGCCGCGGGCCGGCGGGCCGCGCCGCTTCGCACCGGCGGCACGGGCACCAGTGGCTCGGCCGCGGGCGGCGCGGGCGCGGGGATGCCGTCCACCCACTGCTTGATGTGGTCTTCCAGCCCCTCGGCGACATCGTCGTTGAACCGCGCGCGCAACTCGTAGACGTGCCAGCCGCCGGTGTGGCGCCGGATGTCGAGGTTGGCGACGATGCGGCCGTCGGCGGGATCGCGCAGCGCCATCAGCACGCAGTGGCCTCGCCGCGCCTGGTCGGCGTACCACGACTCGCCGATGCAGTTGCCCATGTAGCCGGACCATTCGGCCAGCTGCCTCGGCTCGCGGCCCAGTTCCACGGCCAGTTCGGTGCCGCCGACGACCTGCTTGTCCATAGTGGACACTTCGGAAGGGAGTGTGAAGGCGCCGACGCTGGCCTCGGCGATCACCGCGTCCGCGCTGACTCCGGCGGACAGTTCGGCCCAGCCGCCGCAGCGGGGCGGCGGTGTCGCGCCGAACATGACCAGCTGCGCGACCCCGGCGGCCGCGAGTGGCACCGAGTCGGTTCCCGGCTCGGCAGGCGGCGTCTTGTAGTCGACCTCCGGTGAGGGCCGCTCGTGCCGCACCGTGGCGTGCTCGGTGCCGTGGAAGGGTGCCAGCGCGTCGGCGAGGTCGGCGAACCAGAGCAGATCGTGCGGTGTCTCCACCGACGCCGGATCGGACTGGCTCGCGGCGATCCGCTGCGCCAGCGTCCGCTTCGGGCCATCGGCGTGCGCGTCGTTCAGCGGAGGCTGTTCCCAGCCTTCCGGTGGCCGCGAGAACCCCGCAGCGGCACGCCACTTCGGCAGCTGCTGTTCCCGCCACGGACGGCAGGTGTCCCAGCAGTTGTGCAGCGGCTCGTCGGGGTGTTCGGCGAGCAGCACGGACACGGCGTCGAGCACGACCACGCCGTAGTTGCGAGCCATGGCGGTGCGGGTCTTCACATAGGTCTCGGTCTTCGCGGTGATCGTCCTCTTTGGACTCAGCACTTGAACCACTTGGTGGACATAGCATCCCGGCCGCGCCGGGTGACCGTAGCCGCCATCGACGCGGCGCGCGGCCTTGGCCCGCTCCTCCTCGGTGAGACAGGCTTCGGCCGCGAGCAACTCGCCGCGATGCTTCTCCGTGGCGGCCGCGAGGCCCTCGTCGTAGAGGGTCTTGGCGAACCGCAGCAGCGCGGTGGCCGCGATGGCGTCGTGCAGCAGCCTGCCGATCTCGTGCGCCCTCCACCACTTGGGTGGCAGCCAGCGAGCCGCGTCGACCAGCGTCGGCTCGCCCTCGACCGACCAGGTCAGCCGTTGCATGATCGCCTCGTCGAAGTGCGCACGGTGGCGTGCGCGAAGCTTCTCGATCCGATCGCTCCGCGTCTGGGTCGTGGCCCGGCGTTCCCTGAGCCGCTGCTCGACCAGCCGCCCGCACACGTCGTCCCACAGGCTCAGGATGAGTGTCAGCCGCCGCGGCCGTGGATACCCCGCCAGCGCCCGCGCCAGATGACCGGCCACTGTGGACGCCGCGCCGTGCGGGAACGGGTCGAGCCCGTCCGGGGCACGGAGTTCGAGTACCCGCTCCAACTGCTCCGGCCCGAGCAGATCCGACGCAGCCGAGGCCAGCTGCAGCGCGGCCCAACGCCGCTCGGCGACCGCGATGTGCGCGGCGGCGCCGACGCGCTTGGTCGCCGACGGCCCGAACAATGCCACCAGCACGGCCGCCCGGTCACCCAGGCGCGGTGCCCCCTCTGCGCCGAGGAATCGCAGCGCGGCGAGCACCGCGTCACGCCGATCCCCGGGCGCGCCCGCCAGCCGCGCCGACGTGAACCCACCCCCGAGATCGACACCCGCGCCCGCGGCCGTCTCGCTCCCGTCGCGCACGAGCAGGCCAAGCCGTCGCGTCGCTTCCCGTACGGCATCGGGTTCGGCGTCAGCGGGGCCGACGGCGACGGGCGAGCCCGGCACGCCGGACCGGTCGTCGGCGGATTTGGGCACGGCACGGCTGCCGGACGCGGGGAGCCAGCAGCTCAACCCAGGTCCGGCCGTCACCCCGAACGCCAGTCGACTAGACATCGCCACCATTGTCGCGCACCCGCGCCACCGGTTTTGGCCGTCGAGTTCGGGAAGGGTCCCGGGCACTCGCTGGCAGGCTGTGGCGGACTTGCCGGTGCGGAGCGCGGGGGTAGGCATGCGAAAGGGCGTCGTGGCGCCGGAGGACCGGTTGCTGCCTGCCACCCACCAGAGCCTGGCCCGTGGGGTGCGGGACGGCGATGTCCGGGGCGTGCTGCATGTGCTGACGGTGAGCGGGGGCATCGCCGTCGGCCCGAAGGAGGGCCGCTCGGTCCTGTTCGGCCGCAACCGGCCTGAGGTGCACGTCTGCGTCGGCGAGGACGATCGGCGGATCAGCAGGCGGCAGGGGGTGCTGACCTATCACGGGAGCTGCTGGTGGATCAGCTCGCTGGGGCGAGTGCCGTTGCGGCTTCCCGGTTCACGGCTGCTGTTCAAGCAGGATGAGTCGTTCCCGCTGGCGGCTGGCTACACCCCGGTCTTCGTGCGTGGTTCCGGCGGACGGGAGCATCTGGTCGAGGTGCACGTGCGCTCCGACGAGCCGCCGCGTGCCGAGCACACCTGCACGACGCAGCCGCCCGGTACGTGGGCGCTGACGTCCGCCGAACGGCTGGCGCTGGTAGTGCTGAGTCAGCGCTATCTGCTCCATGAACCCTGCCCGAGCCCGTTGTCGTGGCGGCAGGCCGCACAGCATTTGAGTGACATGTGGCCGGAGGCCTGCTGGACGCAGAAGAAGGTCGAGCATCTCGTCGGCGCCGTCCGGAAACGGCTGAGCCGGGCCGGAATCGCCGGTCTCACCAAGGAAGAGGTCGGTGAGCCGGTGGGCAACATGGTGAACCACAACCTGATTCGCGAACTGCTCGAAAGCGGGACGCTGGTGCCGCCCGACCTGAGTTCGCTGATCTGCGACGGATGACCTGGAACACCGCGGTGGAGGGCAATGTGCGAGCGGGCGAAGTCGTCGGTGACCGGTATCGGTTGGAGGAGGAGATCGGGTCGGGCTCGAACGGTGTGGTGTGGCTGGCCACCGATGAGCAGCTGGGCAGATCGGTGGCGCTCAAGCGGTCCGTTTCGGGTGACATGGACGAGTACGCCGAGCGGGTGCGGCAGCTGCGCAGGGAAGCGCGGTTGCTCGCCCAGCTGAACCACCGCAACGTGGTGACGCTGCACGACGTGGTCGACGCCGACCACGAATGCTGGCTGGTGCTGGAGTACGTCGCCGCCCGCAGCATGGCGGACCGCGGTGTCCTGCCGCCGCTGCTCGCCGCGAAACTGGGCGCGCAGATCGCCGACGCGCTCGCGGCCGTGCACGCCAAGGGCATCCTGCACCGCGACATCAAGCCCGCGAACATCCTGATGCCGAACGAGGACGAGGCGAAGCTCGCCGACTTCGGCATCTCGCGGTTCCTGGCCGGTGCGGAGACGATCACCGGGTCCGCGCTGATCGCGGGCACACCCGGTTACGTGGCACCGGAGGTCGCCAACGGAGCTGATCCGACCATGGCGTCGGACGTCTTCTCGCTGGGTGCCGCGCTTTTCACTGCGGTCGAAGGAAAATCGCCGGTCGGCGGGAAGGACGACAACGCCTTCGTGCGGCTGCGCCGGGCCGCGGCAGGCCAGATCGCGGTGCCGAGCGGGCCGCTGGGGCCGGTGCTCGCCCGGTTGCTCGAGGTCGACCCCGCGAAACGGCCGACGGCGGCGGAGGCGCATCGGCTGCTGGCCGAGGTCGCCGGGATGACGCCGACCCGCCGGGCCTACCGGTCACGCCGGACAGTGCGCCGCGGGCTCGTCGCCGGCGGGGTGCTGGTGGTGGTCGTGGCGACCACGGCCTGGCTGGTCTTCTCGTCGGGTCCTCCTTTGACGACCAGCCAGGACGGGCCGCTCATCGGTGATCCGCGGCTGGTCGACCCGTGCCCGATGATCGACAGCGAGCCGATCTGGGACCTGCTCACGAAAGCCGGGAAAAGACCCGGCTCGATCAACCTGGTGAGCGACGTCGACAGCTTCAATCAATGCGACGTGATCACGAAATGGGACGGCGGCGACGAGGTCGACGTGCAGGTCCAGTTCCTGTACGCGGAGATGAGCGAGAGTGTCCGGCCTCAGGCGGAGAACCATGGCAGGTACAGCGTCGTGCGGAGCAAAGCCGGTGAGCGCACCTGCGTCCGGAGTGTGCTGTTGCCGGGCGGATACGAGATCAGGATCCACGCGTTCCCCAAAGCAGGCACGAAGTTCGCCGATCTCTGCGGGATGGCCGACGCGGTGACCGGCTCCGTGACCCGGACGCTGGACAAGGGCCCGGTTCCGGTGCGCGGCAAGGCCGACGACCCGCTCTCGCTCATCACGACGGACGCGTGCAAGCTGCAGAATCCTTCGGCGCTCACCATGCCGGCCGGATTCGACATCGCCCGCTCCACTCCCGGATTCGCTCACTGGTCCTGCGAGTGGCGCAGTAAGGTCGATTCATCCTTGCTGCGGCTGGTTTTTCTCCGCCGCACCGCGTTCAAAGCGGGTGATGCCACCATGAAGGCGGTCGCGGGGCACGCGACCGTCCAGGACACCGAAGACGATGACGGAAAGTCCTGCGGCGTCAAGGTCTACATGAATTTCGTCTACGTCAGAGAGTTCGGTGACGGGTGGAACGAGGTCGTGTACGTCCACGTGACCGGCACCGAACCCGCTGAGCGGCGCTGTGAACTCGCCGCCCAGCTCGCCACCGCGTGGTTCCCGCCGAGATAGGACCTAGCTGTACTGGGTGTCCGCGGTGGGATACATCCGGATCCAGTCGACGTCTTCACGGGCCGGGCGCATCAGCGTCCCGGTCTCCGGGAACATGTCCATCTGGGCGCCGCCGTTGGAGGTGTCGAAGTAGTCGATCGACGCGTTCACCGTGCAGATCCGCTCGCCGTCGACGTACCAGGTGACCGAGTGCGGTGCCCAGTCGATCGCGTAGTTGTGGAACTCGGTCGAGTCGATCGTGAGCGAGCACTGGTCCTGGGTGCCGTCGTGGTGCACGAACAGTTCCACCGCCGGATCCGCCACGTCACGTTCGGCGAAGTCGATCTCCGCCTGGCTGTAGTCCGCGGAAACGGGGAACAGCAACGGAACGGCGTGATAGGGCGCGCCGCCGTTGTCCGCCAAGGGAAGCGCACGTTCCCGTACTTCGACCCTGCCGTACTTGAACCCGCCGTGGTTGCTGTAGAGGCCGCCGGTCACGCCGTCCGCGGTGCCGGTCACCGAGAGCCGGCCGCCGCCTTCGGTGGTCTGGCTCCCGCAGCGTCGCCCGTGGCCGTCGAAACCGGGCGAACAGCCGGTCGCGTCGCCGGGGCTCGCGCCGAACAGGCCCCATTTGGCCAGGTCGACCGAGGTGCCGTTGAACTCGTCCGACTCGGCGGGGTTCGGCGTTCCCCAGTGGTAGCGCACCGCGGCCTGATCACTCGACGGTGGCGTGGTCGGCGTGGTGGACGTGCCGCCGAGGCGGTAGTCGCACGCGGTGGCGTAGACCGGGATGACGTTCGCCTGGCCGAAGTTGAGCACCTGCAGCACATGCGCCGACTTCGCGTTGGGCGGCACCGTGACGGTCGCCGCGATCCGGGTCCACGTCCAGTCGCCGTGCTTCGTCAGCGGCACGGTGACCACCGGTCCCGGTGACTCGCCGATGTACCGGTTCGCGGCGTTGTACCACTCGACGACCATGCGAGCCGAGCCGTTGGTGGGGGAGCCGGACACCAGCTTGTCGTCGGCGCTGACCGTCCAGGTCTGGCCGGGCGCGACCCGCAACTCCGGCATGAAGAACCGCAGGCCGCGAGGGCTGAACGCCCATTTCGCCACGGGGTGACCGGATATCTCGGCGCGCCGGGAGGTCGCGCCACCGTCCAGGTGGCCCCAGCCCGCCATGTTCTCCGCCAGCACCGGGTTCGAACACGCGTTGGCCGGATCGGCCGCCGCGCCACTCGCTTGGCCCGGCGCGTTCAGCACACCGGCCACGAAGACCAGCGCGGCGATGGACGCTCCCGCCGCCGAGACTCTGGCTGTGATCCTCATCGTGCTCCACTTCTTCAAGGATGAGCAGGGTCTTCGACAGTCGAACAGGCACTCATGGGGAGGGTTCCCCAGAGCCCGTGCCTACGTTCTCCGGCGACCGGGATGTGGTTTGTCAGGAGGAATTCGAATGAATGGCACCTCAAGACGATTGGCCAGAATCGGGCTGGCGGTGGCAGGCGCGCTGACGATGATCGCGGGATCGCTGACCGTGGCAGCCCTGCCCGCGCAGGCCGCCACGGGTGCGGACATCGCGAACGTCGCCCGTGCCCAGCTAGGCAAGGGATGCGGTGGCAATCCCTGGCCGTGTCACTCGGGGGAGTGGTGCGCCGACTTCGCCGGCTGGGTCTGGCGGCAGGCCGGGGTCGACGCGAACGGGATCACCGCGGCGGCGGCCAGTTTCGTCAGCTATGGGCGGGCACGCGGCACGATCACCAACCAGCCGCACGTCGGTGACGCGATCGTGTACCAGTACGACGGCGCCGGCTGGGCCGCGCACGTCAACATCGTCACCGGGGTCCGCGGCGATGGCTACGTGCAGACCGTCGGCGGGAATGAAGGCGGCGGCGCGGGCAGCGTGCGGTTCGTCGACTGGCACGCTCCCGGCAACTGGAACGGGCCGATCATCATCGTCCGGCCGTTCGGCGTCGTCGGCGGCGGGCCGCCGCCGGTGCGGGTCCACATCGAAGAGTTCACCGGCGACTGGGACGGCAATGGCACCACCACCGTCGGAATCCACCGCGGCAATACCTTCTACCTGCGCAACAGCAACTCCGGCGGCGTCGCCGACGTGACGTTCGGTTACGGTGACCACGGCTGGATCCCGATCGTCGGCGACTGGAACGGCACTGGCCGGACCAGTGTCGGCGTCTACAACCCCGCGACAGCGACGTTCTATCTGCGCTCGTCGACCGATCCCGCCAACGCGACGACCACGACGTTCGTCTACGGCGATCCCGGCTGGATCCCCATCACCGGCGACTGGACCGGAACCGGCCGCACGAGCGTCGGTGTCTACAACCCGGCGACCTCGATGTTCTACGAGCGCGCGAGCACCGACCCGAACAGCACGGTCACCGTCGACGTCGGCTTCGGGGATCCGTCACCCTCGTGGGTGCCGGTGACCGGCGACTGGAACGGCGACGGCAGGACGACCGTCGGGCTCTACAACCTCGGCAACGCGAACTTCTACCTGCGTGACAGCAACACCAGCGGGGTCGCCGACGTGACCTTCGGCTACGGCAATCCCAACGAGGCGGTCGTGCCCGTTTCCGGTCATTGGAACGGCCGCGGACCGTCGACCATCGGCATCTACCGGCCGTCGAACGCGTACTTCTACCTGCGTAATTCCAACAGCGGTGGCGTCGCCGACTCGGCGTTCGGGTACGGGGATCCGCGCACGCCCTGACGCTCGACACCCGGTGGCGCCTGGCCGGGGCGCCACCGGGCCCATTCCACGATTTCTGCCATCCTTGACGCATGGCAGCCGGCCGGAGCGTCGTCTTCGTCGTGTTCGACGGGGTGAAGATGCTCGACGTGACCGGGCCCGCCGAGGTGTTCGCGGAGGCCAACCTGTCCGGCGCCGGGTACTCGATCGGGTACCTGTCGCCCAGCGGGGAGCCCGTGACGACGTCGGTGGGCATCCGGCTGCCGGTCGACGGCACGCCGGGCGACTTCCCCGATCCGGACACGGTGATCGTCGCGGGCGGGGACAGGCTGGCCACTCATCCGTTGCCCGCCGAACTGATCGCCGCGATCGGCGAGCTGCGGCCCCGTGCCCGCAGGCTGGTGTCGATCTGCACCGGTTCGTTCGCGCTCGCGGCGGCCGGGGTGCTGACCGGTCGCCGCGCCACCACGCACTGGCGGCACGCGTCACTGCTCGCACGGTCCTATCCGGACATCGAGGTGCAGCCGGACGCGCTTTTCGTGCGGGACGGCGACGTCTTCACCTCCGCGGGAGTCTCGGCGGGAATGGACCTCGCGCTCGCACTCGTCGAACAGGACCACGGCGCCGAACTCGCGCGGACGGTGGCGCGCGGCCTGGTGATGTTCATGCAACGCCCAGGCGGGCAGTCGCAGTTCTCCGCGCCGCTGCGGCTACGGGCGCCGCGGACGCCGACGCTGCGTTCCATCGTCGACCTGGTCTCGGCGCAGCCCGCGCTCGATCACAGCGCGCGCACGATGGCGTCCCGCGCGGGGGTCAGCGCACGCCACCTCGCGAGAATGTTCGCCGGCGAGCTGGACACCACCCCCGCGAGGTATGTGGAGCAGGTGCGGCTGGATCACGCGAAGGCACTGCTCGACGCGGGCCACGGGGTGGCGGAGACGGCACGCTCGGCCGGGTTCGGCAGCTCGGAAACCATGCGACGCGTCTTCGTGGCGCGGTTCGGCACGTCACCCAGCGACTACCGGGCCCGCTTCAAGACCACCGACGCGAGGTGAGTGTCCGCATCTGTGGGCAGCTCGTCGGTTTTCGCGGTGGGCGCACCCGCGGCGTTCGTCAAGACTGGAAGTGATCCATCTTGACCGTAACGGAGGCTTGTGGTGCCCGAAATCATCGCGGGAGTCGCGATACCCGACACGGAACTCGCGCGTGCGGCGACAGCGCTGGTCCGGCGAGTCGCCGACGACACGCTGTTCCACCATTCACGCCGGGTTTTCCTATGGGGATCCTTGAAAGCGGCGGCGCGCGGCTTGGCCGTCGACCCGGAACTGGCTTACGTGGGCGGCCTGTTCCACGACCTCGGTCTCACGGCCGAGTACGGCTCCAAAGAGCGCCGTTTCGAGCTCGACGGCGCGGAGGCGGCACGCGATTTCCTGCTCGAGCACGGCCGGTCCGAAGTGGACGCTCGCAACGTCTGGCTCGCCGTCGCGCTCCACACGACCCCGGAGATCCCTCACCACCTGGCACCCGAGGTGGCCGTGGTGACGCTGGGTGTGGAAACCGACGTGCTCGGCCTCGACCTCGGCGAAATCCCCGAAGACCGGCGCGCGGAGGTCGTCGCGGCCCACCCGCGCCCCGACTTCAAGAACCGGATACTCCGCGCGTTCCACGACGGCATGGCACACCGCCCCGACACGACCTTCGGCACGATGAACGACGACGTACTGGCCCACTTCGACCCGACCTTCACCCGCACGAATTTCGTCGACATCATCAAGTCCAACCCCTGGCCCGAATAACGTGGCGGTTGCGGGAGAGGGGTTCCTCTGCTGCATCGAGCGGAGCGGGGAACCCCTCGTTCAGTATGGGCGAGTGGTAACTCTGCTCTGGTTATTGAGGGGAAGGGCAAATGTGGCGTGCTCGTGCACTCCACGGCTTGGGTGAGGGAGGCCCTCACTCAGCTGCCCTGGGAGTACGCCATGTTCGGCTTTCCCCTCAACAGAGGCAGAACTACCACTCGCGGAACCCGCCAGACCCCATCGTGAAGCGAGGGTGCCCCCGAGTGCGTACTACGCACCGAAAGGTCCCCTCGCTTCACGCCCACCCGATAACCGACGCGAAACCCGAGTTCAGGCTATCCAGTGGCCCGAACTCGGGTTTCGCAAAGATCAACCTTCTCGGATGGCGCGGATCATCCGAGCGAATGTCCGCAAAGGACTCATGTCGCCCAGCGTTGCAAACGTGGCGTTCGTGCGTTCGACCGTGCACACCAAGCCCCGGCGAGTGAGGGCCTCCCTCACCAACCCGAACTTGGTGAAGGAGGCCCTCACTCGAAACCGCCTCGACGAGGCACCCAAGTGGCCGTCGGCAACGCTCACGACTAGATCGGGTCGGCCGTGAGGTCGACGCCTTGGGAGCTCACGACTTTCGCCGTCACCAGGTCGCCCATGGCGTGCTTCGGGCCGGTGATGGTCACCGTTCCGTCGACGTCCGGGGCCTGGTGCGCCGCCCAGCCGGCGCCGTCCTGGCCGACGATCACCTCGACGAGTGAGCCGTGGCGGTCTTCGGCGCGCTGGGACGAGATCTCGTCGGCGAGGAGTGCGAGCCTGGTCGAGCGTTCGGAGATGACCGACGCGTCGAGTTTGCCCGCGAAACCGGCCGCTTCGGTGCCTTCTTCGTCCGAGTAGCCGAAGACGCCGATCGCGTCAAGACGCGCCTCGCTGACGAAGCGCTCGAGTTCCGCGAACTCCTCGTCGGTCTCGCCGGGGAAGCCGACGATGAAGTTGGAGCGGATGCCCGCCTCCGGCGCCAGATCGCGGATCCGGGACAGCAGGTCGAGGAACCGTTCACGATCACCGAACCGGCGCATCCGGCGGAGTACCGTTCCGCTGGCGTGCTGGAACGAGAGGTCGAAATACGGTGCCACACCAGGTGTTCCGGCCAGTGCTTCGATCAGGGGCGGCCGGAGTTCCGCCGGCTGGAGGTAGCTGACCCTGATCCGGTCGACGACGCCCGCCAGCCGGGGGAGCAGCTTCTCGAGCGCGCCGAGGTCGCCGAGGTCCTTGCCGTAGGACGTGGTGTTCTCGCTGACGAGGATCACCTCGCGGACGCCGTGCCCGGCGAGCCACTCGGTTTCCGCGACGATGTCGTCCGGCTGACGTGAGGTGAACGCGCCGCGGAACGCCGGGATGGCGCAGAAAGTGCAGCGCCGGTCGCATCCCGAAGCCAGCTTCACCGGGGCGATCGGGCCGCCGCCGAGCCGGTGCCGGAGCACCCGCGGTCCGCTCGCCGGGCCCTTGGTCTCGCCGCCGTGGCCGGGGACGTGCGCCGTCTGCGCGGCTTGGCGCTTGACCGGGGTGATCGGCAGGAGCGAACGGCGATCCCTTGGCGTGTGGGCGGTCCGTGTGTGTCCTTTGAGGACATCTTCGAGCCGCTCACCGATTTCGGGATAGTCGTCGAACGAGAGCACCGCGTTGGCTTCCGGCAGCGCGGCGGCGAGTTCGGCGCCGTAGCGCTCGGCCATGCAGCCGACCGCGACCACCTTCGCGCCCGAGCCGGAGGCCGCGAGCACCGTGTCGATCGACTCCTTCTTCGCGGCTTCGATGAAACCGCAGGTGTTCACGACCACGACGTCGGCCTCGGACCCCGCGGGCGCGAGCTGCCAGCCCGCGGCGTCCAGCCTGCCCGCCAGTTCTTCGGAGTCGACCTCGTTGCGCCCGCAGCCCAGCGTGACCAGTGAAACCGTGCGTTTGGCCGTCATCGGGCGGGTCAGGCCGCGGTGACCTTCGCCGCGATATCGACTTTCGCCGGGTGGTGGTCACCGCAGGCGAACGCGGTCCTGGCCGGGTGGTGGTCGCCGGTGGTGCGCTGCGGTTCGATCTCGACCTCGGCGGAGATCTCGGGAACCTCGGAGCCGAGCGGCAGGTAGACGGTGACCTCGGAGCCGGTGGTGAGGCGGACCCGTGCCACGGTCCGCTCGCCGACCTGGAACACGCCGGTGCAGATGGCGGTTTCCTTGCTGCTGCGGCGTTCTTCGGTGAGCTGCTGGATCGTCGTCATGATTCACTCCCCAGATCTAGACCGGTTTAGTCTGACTGTGGCAGCGGTCACTCGCAGGGGTCAAGGTGGCGGATCCGCCACCTTGACAAGCCGGTCGAGCAGTTCGGAACGTGCGATTTCCGCTGCGTGCGCGGCTTTTTCCGCGTTGTCGGCGACCGCGAGGACGTACCCGATCCGCTCGTCGTTCGTCGTCGGCGGGCCGATCGTCGCGCCGGGCTGCGGAGAATAGTGCACGCGGACGATCTCGGGCGGGAGAACGAGATCGTCGGGTAGCGCGGGCGCCGGTCCGGTGAACGGCGCGGCGAGAAACCGGATCGCCGCGCCACGCCTGGGGATTTCCCGATGCTCGTGTGGTTCGCCGAGCGCGTCGAGCAACGTCTCGCGCATGGGGTCGCGGCCGGTCGCGAGCACGAGCAGTTCGAAGATCCGGTCGCCGCCCATGCGCCGGTTGATCTCGGTGACCGCCGGGCCGTCGCCGGTGAGGACGAACTCGACGTGCGACGGCCCGGTCCGGTGACCGATCGCGTCAACGGCGCGGATTGCCTCGGTTTCGAGCGTGCTCGTGTCGATCCTGGCCGGGACCGTGTGACCGAGTTCGATGAAATGCGGCGGTCCGGAGCAGTCCTTTTCGGTCACCGCGACGACCTCGTGGTGACCGTCCACCGAGCGCACCTCGACGCTGAATTCGGGGCCGCGCAGCCGTTCCTCGACGAGCACCGGCCCGCGCGCCGCGGCCGAGGCGTGCCGCCAAGCCGCCGGAACGTCGGCCGGGCCGTCGATGACGTGCACACCCGCCTTCGCCACGCCGATCGGCGGTTTGACCACGGCCTGAAAGCCGAGTTCCCGCGCGAAGTCCAGTACGGAGCTTTCGCTCGCGCAGAGCTGGAATCGGACCGGCCGTGTCGCGGTCGCGGCGAGCAGCTCGCGTACACCGGCCTTGTCGACGGCGAGCGAACTCACCGGTCCCGGCACGGACCGCACGCCGAGCGCCGTCGCGATCGCCGCCAGCGCGGGCAAGGCGTAATGCCGCACGCCGACCACGACGTCGACCGGATCGACGGCGTGGATCCGGGCCGCCGCGTCGGCGGCCGCCGCGACATCGGTGTAGTCGACGTGCACATACCGGTAGACCCAGTCGGCCTCGCGGCCGTCAGGGACCGGCTGCAGCAACGAAACCCGCGCCGGAAGCCCGACGAGCCGGTTCGCCAGCTCCGGCCAGGCGCCGACCATCAGCAGATGCACTACCGCCCCCTCAAGCCACGAGCTGACGCGGCGCGATCCGGCGCCGCAGCAGCACATACCCGGCCGCGTCGGCGCAAAGGACGATCGACGCCGTCAGCCAGAACCCCAGTCGGCCTGCCGCCGAACCGTCGAGCGACGCACCGGCGAACAAGCCCGCCGCCGCGCCGCCGATGGCCCACGCGGTGGTCATGTAGCCAAGGTATACCCCGGTCGACCCGGCGGGCGCGAGCTGCACGGCGATCACCTCGGCGGCCGCGAACAGCGCGAGCTCACCGCCGGTGAGCAGCACCATCGCGGTGTATAACGACCAATACGCCGAGCCGATACACAGCGCGCAACCAACAGCCATGAGAAGCGCGGAGCAGGCGAGCGTGCCCGCGCGCTGGGGGAGTGTGTGCCCGTCGGTCCGGCGGCCGACGCGCTTGCCGAGCAGCACCACCGCGAGCGCGTTGAGCGCGTTGATCAAACCGACCTCGAGATAACCGAGGCCACGGCTCGCGGCTTCCAGCGGCAGTGCGGCGACGAGCAGCGACATGCCGAACCACAGCGGGACGGTCAGCAGGCAGTACCCGGCGAAGCCCCGGTCGGCCAGCGGGGCGAGTGCCTGCCGCCAGAGCGACGTGACCTTCGTGGACGGTCGTCTCACCCGGCGGAACCGCACGACCGCGGCCACCGCGCTGGCGACGTAGAGCACCGCCGAGATCGCGAACACCGCCCGCGGCGCTCCCGCGGCGGAAAGCCCGGCGGCGACCAGCGGACCGAGGAAGGCGCCGACGTTCGTGGCGACGTAGAACCCGGCGAAGGCCGACGCGGTCGCCGCGTCGGCGAGCACGACCTTGCTGCCCGCGTTGTAGGCGAGCCCGCCGATGCCGTCGACGGTCAGCGCGACCAGCCACAATGGGAACGACATCGACGAGGTCAGCACCAGGTAACCGGCGGCCTCCAGCAGCAGCCCGGCGACCAGCACCCGCTCCGGCGCCCAGCGGTCGCAGAGCAGCCCGACCGGCACGGCGAACGTGCGGCGGCACAGCGTGTGGACGGCGATCAGCAGCCCGACCTCGGCAGGTGTCATGGCGCCTGCCTGCAGTGCGATCGAGCCGAGCAAGGGGATGGTCAAGAAGTAGCCGAAGCTGGTGACCACCCTGGTCGAAGCGATGAAACGATGCATCCCGTAACCCCCAGAGCCGCCGATGATAGGCCCGTTCGGAAAAATTTCGCGGGGGTGTCGATCCGTGGCGTTGCCCGTTCGACCTTGGGGTGAGAGGGTCCCGGCAGAACGGGGTCCGGACACATCAGGGAGACACGACCATGAAGTACATGCTGATCATGCGGGCCACGGACGAGACGTTCAAAGAGTTCCAGAACGTCGACTTCACCGAGATCATGAACGCGATGGGGAAGTTCAACGACGAGATGATCAGGGCCGGTGTGCTGGTCTCGGCCGAGGGGTTCGAGGACCCCGCCAACACGGTCGTCGTCGACTACTCGGGTGAGACGCCGGTGGTCACCGACGGCCCGTACGGTGAGACCAAGGAACTCTTCGGCGGCTTCTGGGTGATCAACGTGTCGTCGAAGGAGGAGGCCGTCGAGTGGGCGAAGCGGGCCCCGATGGCGGGTGCGGGAAGCAAGGCGGAGATCAGGCGGATCACCTCGATCGACGAGTTCCCGCAGGACAACGAATGGATTCGGAAGGAGCGGGCGTGGCGAGAGGCCACCGGCCAGCTCTGAACTGGGGAGGACGCGGTGGCCGATCCGACCGGCCGTGAGGCCGTCGCCGCCATCTGGCGGATCGAGTCGGCGCGGATCGTCGGCGCGCTCGCGCGCTACACCGGCGATTTCGCGCTGGCGGAGGACATCGCCCAGGAGGCGCTGGCCGAAGCACTCGTGACCTGGCCACGCGAAGGCGTGCCACGCAAACCGGCGGCCTGGCTGCTCACCGTCGGCAAGCGCCGCGCGATCGACGCGTTCCGCAGGCGCTCCGCTCTCGATGAGCGGTACACCGCCCTCGCCCATGACCTGGGCGAGGGCGGTGCCCTCATGACCAGCGTGCCCGACGATCCGGCCGACGACGTCCGCTGGGACCCGGACCAGATCGACGACGACGTCCTCGCGCTGATGTTCATTTCGTGTCACCCCGTGCTGTCCCGCGAGGCCAGGGTGGCGCTGACCTTGCGCGTGGTCGGCGGTCTGACCAGCGACGAGATCGCGAAGGCGTTCCTCGTGCCGACCGCGACCGTGCAGGCGAGGATCACCCGCGCGAAAAAGGCACTCGGCGCGGCAGGGGTGGCGTTCGAGGTCCCGTCGGCCGAGCAGCGCGCCGAGCGGCTCGGGTCGGTGCTCAGCGCGATCTATGTGATCTTCACGGAAGGTTCGTCGGCCAGTTCCGGCGACGACCTGATCCGCTTCGACCTCGCCGGGGAGGCACAGCGGCTCGCGCGGGTGCTCGCTCGTTTGGTCCCGGACGAACCCGAGGTACACGGCCTGCTCGCGCTGCTCGAACTGACCGCCGCGCGGTTTCCGGCCCGTACCGGCCCTGATGGGGAGCCGGTTCTGCTCGATCAGCAGGACCGTAGCCGCTGGGATCGCGCCGCGATCCTGCGTGGCCGTGCGGCGCTTGCCCGCGCCGAGAAGGCGGGCCGGGGCCTTGGCGCGCATGGCTTGCAGGCCGCGATCGCCGAGTGCCACGCCATCGCGCCTTCGGTGGACGAGACGAACTGGGAGCGCGTGGTGCTCCTGTACGAGGCGTTGGGGAAGCTCGTGCCGTCGCCCGTGGTCGAGCTGAACAGGGCGGTGGCGGTTTCGATGGCGAGCGGGCCCGAGGCCGCGTTGCCGTTGGTGGACAAGCTCGTGGCCGCCGAGGCGTTGCCGAACACGCATCTACTGCCGACCGTGCGGGGCGAGCTGCTGACCCGCCTTGGCCGTGTCGACGAGGCCCGCGCAGAGCTCGAAGCCGCCATCCGGCTCTGCGGCAACGAGCGGGAACGCGCCGTGCTGCACCGCAAGCTCGACGATCTCGGCTGATCGTTTCAGCAGCTCAAGGGTCGTGAGTGGTACGGCCGGTTAGAACCGGCCGTACCACTCACGAGCCTTGAGCTGGGCGAAAGCAGGGGTACCCGGCCTACTTTCGTCTGTTCTGGTGCGCCCGGTTTGTGGCGAGGATGGGAACTTCACCCGGTTCCGTGGGGAGTACCGGGTTCAGGGAGATCCCGCTGCCCATCGCTGGGCGTTGTGTGAGGAGATTGTGACGTTGGGAAGATCCTCGTTGTCGCGTGGCAGAACCATCGCCGCGCTGGCGGTCGCCGGCCTCGTGGTCGCGTTGATGCCCACCGCGGGCTCCGCGGCTCCGGCCGGTCCGGCCAGTCCGTGGACCAAGGTCGAGCCGGGCGCCGCCGCGCGGTCGGCCAAGCAGGCCAAGGAACCCGAGATCAGGACCGAACGGTTCGCCGGGTTCACCCTCGACCGGCCGATGATGGCCTCGGAGCTGCAGCGAGTCGCTCCTCAGGCCGCCGAAGAGGTGCTGCTGCCGACGCCGGAGGGCACGGTCCAGCGGTTCTCGCTGGTGGACGCGCCGGTGATGGAGAGCGGCCTCGCCGCCAAGCACCCGGAGATCAAGACCTACTCGGGTAAGGGCATCGACGACCCGACCGCGACCGTCCGCGCCGACCTGACGCCGCTGGGGTTCCACGCCTCGGTGCGCTCGGCCAAGGGTTCCTGGTTCGTCGACCCGTACTACAAGCGCGACCAGAGCCTGTACGCGAGCTACTACGGCCACGATCTCGCCAACCCGGCCGGGCCGCTCGTCGAACACGACGAGGTCGAAGAACTCGTCCAGGACATCCTGCCCGCCGACGCCGGTCCGATCGTCAAGCTGCGCACCTACCGGCTGGCGCTGGTGACCGACCCGTCGTACGCCACCTACTTCGGCGCGGAGAACGTGACCGCCGCCAAGGTCACGCTGGTCAACCGGGTCGCGCAGATCTACGAGGACGAGACGGCCATCCGGCTGCTGCTCATCAACGACACCGACAAGACCAACCTGAACACGACCGAACAGGCCACCGGGCCGAACGGTCCGTGCGGCGCGGCGGCCTGCTACACGACCGCGCAGATCGCGGGCTGCACGGGCAGTCTGCTGAACCGGAACCAGATCGTGCTGGGACAGCTGGTCGGCGCGGGCGCGTACGACGTCGGGCACATCGGGCTCGGCGTGAACGGCGGCGGTGTCGCCGGGCTCGGCGTGGTCGGTGGCAGCGGCAAGGCGCGTGGCTGCACGGGCCTGCCGACCCCGGTCGGTGACTTCTACGCCGTGGACTACGTGGCGCACGAGGTCGGTCACCAGTTCGCGGGCAACCACACGTTCAACGGCACCCAGGTGAACTGCTCGGGCGGCAACCGCAGCGCGGCCAACTCGTACGAGCCTGGCAGTGGTTCGTCGATCATGGCGTACGCCGGGATCTGCCAGCAGGACAACCTGCAGCCGCACAGCGACCCGTACTGGTCGCAGCGCAGCTACACCGAGATCTCGACGTTCACGTCTACCACCAGGCCGGTGATCAGCGAAGTGCAGAACGTCTCGCTGACCGCGTTCGACGGCACCGACTCGTTCACGCTCTCCTACGGCGGGCAGACCTCGGCGCCGATCGTGCGTGGCACGAACTACACGGCGGCCGGGATCAAGGCCGCTATCGAGGGCACCCAGGGCTGGCCCGCCGGTGCGACCGTCAGCGTCTCCGGTTTCGGCGGCGGCGTGCTCAACGACACCGGTTTCCAGGTCACCTTCGGCGGCGCGCTCGCCGGGGTGGACGTCGCCTCGCTGACCGTCGCCGGCACCGGCACCTCCGGGTTCGCCGGGGAGACCGTCGACGGCGGACCGCAGGAGAACACCGGATTCAAGGTCGAGGACACCGCGAACCACGCGCCGGTCGTCACCGTCTCGCCGTCGTACACGATCCCGGTCCGCACCCCGTTCGCGCTGAACGGCGGCGCGACCGACGCCGACGGCGACACGGTCAAGTACATGTGGGAGCAGAACGACCGCGGCGCCGCGGTGGGCACGGCCTTGGTGAACAACACCAAGACGGCCGGTCCGCTGTTCCGCCAGTTCGGCACCGCGGCGATCGTGACCGCCGAGGACACGCTGAAGTACTACTCGCCTGGCGAGAACGCGGTGAACGGCGAGACCACCCGTGTCTTCCCCGACTACGCGCAGATCGCCGCGGGCAACACCAACGCCAAGACCGGTGCCTGCCCGGCCGCTCCGGGACCGCCCGCCGCGGTGCCCGCCACGCTGGTGGACTGCTACTCCGAGTTCCTGCCGACCGCGGACTGGGTCGGGTTCACCGGGGACCGGACGCTGCACTTCCGCCTGACCGCGCGGGACTACCGCCCGGGTGGCGGCGGCATCGGCACCGCCGACACGGCGCTGAAGCTGGCGTCGACCGCCGGTCCGTTCCTGGTGACCTCGCAGGCCACCGGCGTCACGTACCTCGGCGGTTCGGCGCAGCCGATCACCTGGGACGTCGCGGGCACCAACGTGGCGCCGGTCGACGCGGCCAACGTGAAGATCTCGCTGTCGACCGACGGCGGCTTGACCTTCCCGCACGTGCTCGCCGAGAGCACGCCGAACGACGGCGGCGAGACGCTGACCGTCCCGGACGTGGCCACCACGAAGGCACGCATCAAGATCGAGGCGGTCGGCAACGTCTTCTTCGACCTGAGCGACGCCGACTTCACCATCCAGGCCTCGCCTCGGGTGACGGTGCCCGCCGACTCGTCGGTGCAATACAGCGACGCGGTTTCGCTGCCGGTCACGGCTTCCGACCCGGACAGCCCCGCCACCGGCCTCACCGCGACCGCGACAGGCCTGCCTGCCGGGCTGTCCCTTGTGGACAACGGAGCCGGAGCGTGGGCCATCTCGGGCACCGTCACGGCGGCGCCGGGCGCCTACCCGGTTTCCGTTGCTGTGAAGGATGATTCCGGGCTGGTCGGCAAGTCCTCGTTCACGCTGCAGGTGAAGCCGGAGGACGCCGTCGCCACGTACACCGGCGACGCGCTGGTGTACGGCAGCTCGGTGCTGTTCCGCGCGACCGTGCAGGACAACACCGACGCCAGCCCCGGCGATGTCCGCACCGGGACGGTCACCTTCTCGGCGGGCGGCCAGGCGCTGTGCTCGGCTCCGCTGGCGCTGCTCGGCACCGACGCCACGTCCGGGTCGGGCAGCTGCTCGGCGCAGCTTCCGCTGGGCTCGCAGCCGGTGACGGTCACTGTCGGTGGCAACTACGCGGGCACGGCCGCGGCGTCGGTCGACCTGGAGCGTTCGCAGACCAGCGCGGCGATCGTCGCGGGCAGCCTGCGCGCCTCGAAGTCGGCGGGCACGTACCCGGCGGCGGCCGGGTCCAAGATCGACCTGTCACTGGTGCTGGCGCACGCCGACGCCAAGACGAGCGGTCTGGGCACGGTCACCTTCCACTCCGGTGGCAAGCGGTACCAGGTGCTCGCTTCCGCGTTCGATTCTTTCGGTGCCAAGGCATCGCTGCAGTCGAGCTCGCTCGACCTGCGTGCCAAGGCGACGCTGAAGGAAGGTTCGCGTGTCGTCGGCTCAGGGCTGACCCTGCGGGTCACCGCCTCCGGCGGTTTCCTGGGTTCGCATGGTTCGGCTGCGGTTTCGCTCTATGACGGGGAAAAGCTGCTCTTCTCGTCCGAGTGGACCGGCGCTGCGACCGCGTCCGTCGCGCTGACCGGCGGAGCGGTGTTGGTCGTCTAAAGAGGTGTTTCCGCGGGGTGCCCGCGGGGTGCAACAGGGGACACCAAGGCCCGGGGGTGTGATA